>NZ_BAAHAR010000025.1:0-119615 GCF_054777395.1 Nocardiopsis oceani | reverse complement strand
GCGAAGCGGGTCAAGGTGGAGCGCCAATGACGCGCGAAGCGCTCGATGGCGACGACCTTGACGCGCGCAGCGGAGACGGCCACCATCAAGCGGCAGGAAACGGGGCAACCCGCACCCGCAGGGAACCACCCTCACCCAACAACAAACCCCAGCCCACGCGGACTCCCCACGCGGACTCCCCACGCGGACTCCCCGCGCGGACTCCCCCACCCGCGCGGAAAGCGGCACACCCCAAGGGCTGGGTAACCAAACCCCCTTTGCCACCAGGCTCAAAGACAACGGTGTTGGGGCCCGCTCCCGGTGGCCAGGGGGTCATCCCTCCTCAAAACACGACGAAGGCGGCCCTGCTCGCGCGTGATCGCGCTCGCAGGGCCGCCTCCGACAACTCGGGGCTCGGGGGCGCCCCCCGAAAACAGGAACGGACCGCGGCTAGGAGGACGAAGTCCTCCGAGCAGCGGTCCGTATCTCGTGGAGGTGGCGGGAATCGAACCCGCGTCCTTCAGCACCGCATCAGGGCTTCTCCGGGTGCAGTCTGTGGTGCCGTTCTACTCGGCCCCAGCGCTTGCACAGACACATCGCTGACAGGCCCAGCCACGAAGATGTCCCGCTCAGGCCCCGTGGCCTGATCCGAGCGGTAAGTCATCTAAATGGTGCCGGATCCCGAGCCGATGACGAGCCCGGACCGACAGAGTCACAATCGCTTAGGCAGCGAGAGCGAACTCAGTGCGCTTTTCATTGGCACTTGAATTTATGCGAATGCAGGATTTACGAGGTCACAAACGCAACCCTCGACCCGCTTCCCCTGAAACGACTACCGAAGTCGAAACCGATCACCCCCTGTGAAGTTGTCAAGACCACCTGTCACCCGTGGGTTCCGGGCGGCCGACATGTGAGTGAACGAGCACTCACGTGTCCGTCACTCTACCTGTTGAACAGTGTGAGGACCAAGCTGATTCCCGGCTGGCGGGAAAGTCCTTGGACAGGGAGAAACCCCCGTGAGGCGGACTCAAGAGATGGTCTACGCAACCCACGGGGGCGGTCGGCAGGGTCGGGCCGACCTTCGGAACCGGCAGGGCCTCCCCCGAGATGAGGTCCTGCCTCATCACACTGGTCCGCTACCCCCTGTTGCGGTCCCAGTTATAGGGAGAGACGCCGCCGGAGCACCCGGGGGTTGCTCCGGCGGCCACAATTTTTTTGGGGGCCGTGAGTCTTAGGTACCGCTCAGGTCGCCCTCGTCGTTCAGGGCTCCGTCGCCGAGCGGGTCGCCTTCACCGAGGGGCGCGTCCTCCGGAACGTCGGCCGGGGAGTCCATCGGGGTCATCGGGTCCTCCGCCGGGTTCTGCCCGTCGGCTGCCTCCCCGTTCTCCATTCCGTTGAGGAAGCCCATCGCGGCGGTGACGGCGTACTGCTGCCACATGGTCGCCTCGGGGTCGACTTCGGCGAGTACCGCGAAGGCGATGTCGTCCTGGTAGCCGACGAACCAGTGCAGGGCGGTGTCGCCCTGTTCGGTGCGGGCGGCCTGGCCGTGGACGTCTTCCTCGCCGATGTCGACCTCGGGGATCCGTTCGACCACTGCCTCGCGCAGCCCTTCCCGAATCACGTCCAGGTGCGCCTCGTCGATGTCGTTCCCACCGGCCGGGGAGGGCCCTTCCTCACGGACGAGGGTGGGTTCGCTCCAAGAACCGTCGGCGACGGCCCCCGCCGCGAGTGCCATGGCGAGCGGGCTCACCTCGACACCGTCCTCCCCGATCATCGCGGAGGCCAGCTCTTCCTCGCTATCGCCGAAATCGAGGGTGCCGGAGGAGACGGGAAGCGGGAGCTGCCAGTCAGTGCCCAGGCCGAGGTGTGTGGAGACCTCGGTGAGGGACTCGGCCCCGACCTCGGAGCCGATCTCGACGAAGCCCACGTTGCACATGTAGGCCAGGTTCCGAACCAGGTCGGGTTCACCGGCCAGGAAGCCCCCGGTGGGGTTGGTGAAGACCCGGTCGCCGATCTCGGACTGGTAGCCGCAAGGCATCTCGCTGCCCGGACTCACCGCGCCCGACTCCAGGGCGGCAAGGCCCGACACCATGGAGAAGGCGCCACCAGGCGCGTAGGAGCCGGTGAAGGCGCCGTCGTCGGAGGTGCTGCCGGAAGCGTTGGCCGCGGCCATGATCTCGCCGCTGGACGTGTCGACGGCGACGACGTACCCGTCGCCGGGCATGCCGTCCACCGCGCTCTCGGCGGCGTTCTGCACCCCCAGGTCGAGGGTGGTCTGGACACCGGCGCTGCGGACGCCGTCCCAGGACTCGAGGATGTCGGTCTGTTCTCCGTCCTCGCCGAGGGACACGACCTGCGTGGTCGCCGTTCCGGCGAGCTCGTGCTGGAAGATGCTCTGCAAGCCGCTCAGGCCGACCGTGTCCCCTGCCTGGTACGCGCCCGGCACACGGGAAGAGACGCGGTGCTCCACGGTGCCCGCGACCTCGCCGAGGACGAAGGGCGCCACGCTTGGCGAAAGGTTGATCTCGACCTCCTCCGTGTCGACGCCGGAGATCTGACCGGCCTCACGCAGGAGAGCGGCGTCCACACCGCTGTCGCGCATCAGCACGAGGGGCTGGAACTGCTCGGGCGGGGCGGACCGTACACGGTCGAGCAGCGGTTCGGGGTCCTCGTCGAGGAGCTCCGCGAGCTCGGTGACGCCCTCTTCCTTGTCCTCCATGTCGGCGGGCAGCACACCGAAAGCGGTGACACTGTCCGAGTCCACGAGAGGCTCGCCCGACCGGTCGAGGATCTGGCCGCGGTCCCCGATCTCGTAGCTGACCGCAAGGCGCTCCCCCTCGCCGAGGTCCGGGTGGATGACGCTCGGCGACCAGCTGACCTGCCAGCCCTCGGGGCTGTCCTCCAAGGACATCTGGCCGGTGTAGTTCCACATCGGGTCGCCGATACCCAGGTCCGCGGTGACGTCGAACTCGGCCGTCGCCGTGTCGCCCTCGGCCGCGATCGGCCCGAGCTCGAAGCGCACCGAGGCGAGGTCGAGCTGGTCGTGGATGTCGGCGAGGGCCTGCTCCACCTCTTCCGGGTCACCCGTGGTGAAGCGGGCGGCCTCGGCGTGGTTCCCGTCCTGCCAGGCGAGCAGGAAGGACCTGACGGCCACCTCAGGACTGGGGTGGGTCGTACACGCCACGAGGGTCAGGGCGACGATCAGGCCACTGCTGGCGGCCGCGATCCTGCGACCGAGGGGACGGGGGGACACCTTGTGTGTTCCTTTCAGGCGCCTCAACTGAAGACAGCTAACGGCGGCGGCGAAGCGCACGTTCCATATCACGCTTGGCTTCACGTTCGGCGATGGCATGGCGCTTGTCGTACTCACGCTTACCGCGAGCCAGAGCGATCTCGACCTTGGCCCGCCCGTCGCTGAAGTACAGCGACAGCGGGACCAGTGTGCGGCCGGGCTCACGGGTCTTACCGATCAGCCGGGAGATCTGCTCGCGGTGCAGGAGTAGCTTACGTGATCTGCGGGCCGAGTGGTTGGTCCAGGTGCCTTGTGAGTACTCGGGGATGTGCACGCCCTCGAGCCACACCTCACTGTCGTGGATGTGCGCGAAGCCGTCCACGAGGGAGGCCCGTCCCTCGCGGAGGGACTTGACCTCGGTACCGGTCAGGACCAGTCCCGCCTCATAGGTCTCATCGAGGTGGTAGTCGTGCCGGGCCCGCCGGTTCTGGGCGATCAGCTTGCGCCCGGTTTCCTTGGCCTTGGCCACGCTTGGAATCCCTTCATGCGTCCGGGGGGCCACGGTGTGGCCCCCCGGCACCCGGCTCCCGCCCGTGTGTCCGGCGGTGGACCCGTCAGACCTTCAGGTAACGGCGCAGGGTGAGGAACGAGGTCACGGTGCACAGGAGCACACCGAGGATCATCGAAACACCGATGACGTACAACAGGGCGCCTGGGCCCAGTGCCACGTCGAACTGGAACCATTCCTCGATCTGGGTGAGCAGCGTGAACCTGGTGGCCACGATGAACCCGGAGGCGATCAGACCGCCGATGAAACCGGCGATCGCACCTTCGAGGAGGAAGGGCAACTGGATGTAGAAGTTCGACGCGCCGACCAGGCGCATGATGCCGGTCTCCCGGCGGCGGCTGTAGGCCGAAAGCCGGATGGTGTTGCCGATCAGCAGCGCGGCTGCGGCCAACTGGACACCGGCGACCACCAGAGCGGCCCACTTGAGACCGTCGAGCAGCCCGAAGAACTGTTCGAGCACGCTTTGGTCGTTGGAGACGGAATCGACACCGTCGGCTCCGTCGACGGCCGCGCGCACGGTGTCGTAGTGGTCGGGGTCGGTGAGCTGCACCCGGTAGTTGTCCGGGATGTCACCTTCCTGCGTGGCCTCCGCGAGCGCCTCGTTTGAGGAGCCGTAGCGCTCCTGGAAGTCCTGCCAGGCCTCGGCCTCGGTGAGGTAGCGGTGGCTCTCCACCTCCGGAAGCGAGTCCAGCTGGTCTTCGAGTGCCTCTCGGTCCGGTTCCTCGGCCGCACCGTTCTCCTGGCAGGCCGCGGTCGGCGAGATCTCGTTGCACATGTAGACGGTCAGCGTGATCCGCTGGTCAAAGTAGTTGCGCATCTCGGACACCTGCTGGTTGACCAGCAGACCGGCACCGAACAAGGCGAGAGAGATGGCCACCGTCGTGATAACGGCGATGGTCATCGTCAAATTGCGACGCAGGCCGATCCACGTCTCGGAGAGAACGAATTGTGCTCGCATGATCTGTTAAAGGTCCATCCTTCGGGGCTTCGCCGTGCCGGCGTCGGGCGGTCGCCGACCGACCGCCCGGCGACGAGCGTGCCAGAGGTCAGTACGCCTGGCCGTAGACGCCACGCATCTGGTCTCGCACTACCAAACCCTCTTCAAGCTCGATCACGCGCTTGCGCATCGAGTCGACGATGGCTGCATCGTGGGTCGCCATGACGACGGTGGTTCCCGTGCGGTTGATTCGGTCCAGGACCTTCATGATGCCGATGGAAGTCGCCGGGTCGATGTTTCCGGTGGGCTCGTCCGCCAGCAGGATCTGCGGGCGGTTGACGAAGGCTCGCGCGATGGCCACGCGCTGCTGTTCACCACCGGAGAGCTCGTGTGGCATCCGTCCGGCCTTGCCCTCGAGGCCGACGAGCTCGACGACCTCCGGCACGACCTTCTTGATGAAGCGCCGGGGCTTACCGATGACTTCCAGAGCGAAGGCGACGTTCTCGAAGACGTTCTTGTTCGGCAGCAGGCGGAAGTCCTGGAAGACACAGCCGATGCGGCGGCGCAGGTGCGGAACCTTCCAGTTGGACAGGCGCGCGAGGTCCTTGCCCGCGACGTGCACGCGCCCCTTGTCGGGCTTCTCTTCCTTCAGCACCAGGCGCAGGAAGGTCGACTTACCCGATCCGGACGGACCGACCAGGAAGACGAACTCGCTCTTGTCCACGTCGATGGAAACACCGTCGAGCGCGGGGCGCTTCTGGGTCAGGTACTGCTTGGTGACGTTATCGAAGTGGATCACAGGCGCATCACAAGGCTCTCGAAGGTATGGGCACCCGGCGGAGTGAGCTCCGCTCGGGATCGTACCGGCCGCATGGCCACCGATAGTTTAGAGGGGGCAGCGGCCCGGATTGTCCAGGTCCTGTCACACCCGAGAGATCTGTTGAGATCAGAGCACTATCGGACAACAAGCCACGAGCATATCGGAGGTGTCAACCGATGATAACGTTCACATATCGCAGTTTCGGTAAAACTGTGGAGTCGTGGTCGTCACCTTTGGGAAACATGCTCACCCTCCGCGTGGCTCCGCTCGCCCCGGGTGCGGTCACCCACCCGGGCGTGTCCCCGCCGTAGCGACGGGGACACACCGGGTCAGTTCGCCTCGTTCTTCTCCCGACTGCGCATCCACCGGATCTCCGCGTCGATGAAGGAGTCGATCTCGCCGTCGAGGACGCCCGAGGTGTTGCCGGTCTCCGCCCCGGTGCGCACGTCCTTGACGCTCTGGTACGGGTGCAGGACGTAGTTGCGCATCTGGGTCCCCCAGCTGCTCACCGACTCACCGCGGATCTCGTCCAGCGCCGCCTGCTCCTCCTGCTGCTTGCGGTAGAGGAGCTTGGCCTGCAGCATCGACATGGCTGTCGCCTTGTTCTGGAGCTGCGACCGCTCGTTCTGGCAGGAGACCACGATGCCGGTAGGCGCGTGGGTGATCCGCACCGCGGAGTCCGTGGTGTTGACGCCCTGCCCGCCGGGACCGCTGGAACGGTACACGTCCACTCTCAGCTCGGACTCGTCGATCTCGATGTGGTCGCTCTGCTCCACCATCGGCACGACGTCCACTCCCGCGAACGAGGTCTGCCGCCGGTTCTGGTTGTCGAAGGGTGAGATGCGCACCAGGCGGTGCGTGCCGTGCTCACCCCGCAGGGTCCCGTAGGCGAAGGTCGACTTGACCGCGAACGAGGTGGACTTGATGCCCGCCTCCTCCGCGTAGGAGGTCTCGTAGATCTCCGTCGGGTACCCGTGCCGCTCCGCCCAGCGCAGGTACATGCGCTGGAGCATCTGTGCCCAGTCGGCGGCATCGATGCCCCCGGCCTGGGAGTTGATGGTGACGATGGCCTCGCGCTCGTCGTGCGGGCCGTTGAGGAGCGTACGCACCTCCAGTTCGCCGATGTCCGCGCGCAGCTGCTCGAGCTCACGGTCCGCCTCGGCCCGGGTGTCGGAGTCGTCCTCGGCTTGGGCGAGCTCGTAGAGCACCCCGAGGTCCTCGAGACGCTGCGTGATACCTGCGACCTTGTTGACCATGGACTCCAGGCTGGAGAGCTGGCGCGTCACCTTCTGCGCGTTGGCCTGGTCGGACCACAAGTCGGGGTCCGCGGCCTGCTCGCGCAGCTCAGCGATCTGGGTCTGCATCGCCTCCAGGTCCAACACGGCAGTCACACTCGCCAGGGTCGCCGCGAGTTCCTTGATCTTCTCTGCTGGGTCCATTTCTGCCACGGAACCCAGTGTAGGACCCAAGGGAAGGCCGGGCCCCATCCGCGGCGCCGCCGAACCGCCCGGGAACCTCCCGGCGCCTACGACTTTCGGCGTACCCGCCGTCCCGTTCCGGGTACCCGCGGCGTATGGGTGCGCGCTCCCCCGGTCCGTAGCTTCGGAAATGCCGGAGGAGAACGGCCTCCGGAAGCGAAGAGGAGGATCGGATGACGTTCGCACGGATGACGTTCACGGGCACCGCCGCCGCCCTGCTGATCGCCGCCACCGCGGCCTGTTCCGCGGACGAGGCGGGTGGCGTGCCCACCACCGGGGGTTCGGGCCAGGACTCAGAGAGCATCAACACCGAGGCGCAGATGGAGGAGTACGACGACTGCATGCGGGAGCACGGCGTCGAGATGCCCGCCGACGGCACGCCGCCTGAGGACCTCGACGTCGACGGCGAGACGGTGATCTCGGCCATGGAGGCCTGCGAGGACATCCTCGAAGGCGTGGACCTCGAATTCGACGAGGAGACCGTCGAGGAGCTCCGGGTCTGGGCCGAGTGCATGCGCGACGAGGGCATCGACATGCCCGACCCCGGCCCGGACGGGGAGCTGGACCTGGAGGGCATCGACGTCACCGGCGACGAGTACGCGGAGGCCGACGCGGCCTGCTGACCGTCCTGAGAACACGAGCGGAGGGGGTCCTGTATGGCTGAGGACATCCGGGACGGGGCACGCGGGCGGCGTTCGCGACGGCGGGTCACCCGTGTGGCCTGGGCGGCCGGGGCCGCGGCGGTCGCACTGGGGCTGGCCGCCACCGCCTCGGTCGCGCTGACCGGCGAGGACGAGGACGGGCTCGCCGCGGTCCCGGCCACGGCCGAGGTGGTGCGCACGACCCTGGTCGAGCGCGAGGTGCTGGACGGTGCGCTGGACTACGAGCCCGCCCGCACCGTCACCGGCGTGGGCACGGGCACCCTGACCTGGCTCCCCGAGGAGGGTGACCTCCTCTCGCGCGGGGAGGCCGTCTACCGCGCGGACGAGCGGCCCCGGGTCCTGCTGTACGGGGAGACGCCCTTCCACAGGGAGATCGGTGCGGGCGACCTGGGCCGGGACGTTCGGGTCCTCGAGGAGAACCTGGCCGAACTGGGCTACTCGGGCTTCACGCCGGACGACCGCTACACGTGGGCGACGTCGCAGGCCGTCCGCTCCTGGCAGCGGGACACGGGCGTGGCGCAAACCGGCCGGGTGGGACCGGATGACGTGCTGGTGCTTCCGGGCCCCGCCCGGGTCGGTGAGGTGGTCGCGGACCCGGGCGGCCAAGACGGCGCCGAGGTCCTGGAGCTCACCGCCACTGAGCGGAACGTCACCGTGGACCTGGAGGCGGACCGCCGCCACCTGGTCGAGGAAGGCGGCGCCGTGACGGTGGAACTGCCCGACGGGGACCGGGTGGACGCCGAGGTGGCGGAGGTGGGCGCGTCGGTGTCGCCCCCCGAGGACGGTGACGGGCTGGACGGCGCCACCGTCCGGCTGGTCATCGTGCTGTCCGAGGACGCAGAGGAAGGGCTGGACGAACACCTGGTCGCGCCGGTGGAGGTAGCGGCTGAGGTCGGTCGGGCCGAGGACGTGCTGGCCGTTCCGGTGGAGGCCCTGGTGGCCCTGCGCGAAGGCGGCCACGGCCTTCAGGCGGTGGGCGCGGAGGGGGCCACTGAGTACGTGGAGGTGGAGGCCGGCCTGTTCGCGGACGGGTTGGCGGAGGTGTCGGGCGGCGGGGTCGTCGAGGGAATGAGCGTGGGGGTGCCCGAATGACAGCGCGGACGAGTGCCCGCGAGACCGCGGGGGCGGGTGTCATCTCCCTGGAGTCCGTGGCCAAGGTCCACCCCGGAGGCGTACACGCGGTGCGCGACGTCAGCCTGGAGGTCGGCCGAGGCGAGCTCTTGGGCATCGTCGGGGCCTCGGGCTCGGGCAAGTCCACCTTGCTGCACTTGATGGGCGCACTGGACCGGCCGTCCTCCGGGACGGTCCGGTTCGAGGGCCGCGACGTAGCGCTCCTGCGGGACCGGGAGCTGTCCGCGCTGCGCGCCGCACGCATCGGTTTCGTGTTCCAGCGTTTCCACCTCGCGACCGGGGTGCGCCCTGGACGCGGTGGCGGACGGTGCCCTGTACGCGGGGATACCGCACCGGGAGCGCAGGGAGCGGGCCGCGGCCGCACTGGAGAGGGTCGGGCTGGGGCACCGGGTCGGCCACCGCCCGCACGAGATGTCCGGCGGTGAACGGCAGCGGGTGGCCGTGGCGCGGGCGGTGGTCGGGGACCCCGCGGTGCTGCTGGCGGACGAGCCCACCGGCAACCTCGACTCCGCTTCCGGGGGCGAGGTCCTGTCGCTGCTCACCGAACTCCACTCCTCAGGTACCACCGTCGTGATCATCACGCACGACCACGCCGTGGCTGCCGCCCTCCCCCGACGGGTGGAGGTCGTGGACGGCAGGGTCACGGCCGGCCCCGGGACGGTGGCGGCGTGAGCCGGGAGCGCCGGGTCGGCACCGCCGACCTGTTCAGGGTCGGCGCGGCCGGGTTGTTCGCCCGCCCCACCAGGGTGGTGCTCTCCGCGCTCGGCGTGGCGATCGGCATCGCCGCGATGGTCGCCGTGGTGGGCATCTCCGAGTCCAGCCGGGCGGAACTCAACCAGCGAATCGACGCCCTGGGCACCAACCTGCTGCGGGCGGGCCCCGCCGAGGACCTGATCGGCGAGCGTTCGGTCCTGCCGGAGGCGGCGCCGGCGATGATCGGCAGGGTCCCGCCGGTGGAGTCCACCGCGTCGGTCGGCTTGGTCGACACCAGCGTCTACCGCAGCGACCGGGTCCCGGAGGAGCGGACCGGGGGGATCGCTGTGCTCGCCGCCGACCCGGAGCTGCCGGGCCGCGTCGGGCTGGAGCTGGCCGCCGGTACTTGGTTGGACCCGGTCTCCGCAGAACTGCCAACGGTCGTCCTGGGCTCGCGGGCCGCGGAGCGGCTGGGAGTGGGCGCCGACGGGATCGGCCAGCAGGTGTGGCTCGGCGACCGGTGGTTCACCGTCGCCGGGGTCCTCGAACCCACACTGCTCGCGCCGAAGTTGGAGACCGCGGCATTGGTGGGGTGGCCGGTCGCCGAGAGGCTCCTGGGATCCCGGGGTGAGGTGACCACCGTCTACGCGCGGGTGGCCCCGGAGGAGGTGGAGGAGGTACGCGAGGTGCTGGCGGCCACCGCGAACCCGGAGCGGCCGGGTGCGGTGGAGGTCTCCCGTCCTTCCGAAGCTTTGGCGGCGCAGCGGGCCGCGGACAGCACCCTGACCACCATGCTTCTGGCCCTGGGCGGAGTCTCGCTGCTGGTCGGCGGGGTCGGGGTGGCCAACACGATGGTGATCTCGGTGTTGGAGCGGCGCCAGGAGGTGGGTCTGAGGCGGGCTCTCGGGGCCAGCCGCGCGGACATCCGGGCCCAGTTCCTCATCGAGTCCCTGGTCCTCGCTCTGTTGGGCGGGGTCGTCGGTAGCCTGCTCGGTGCCGGTGTGACCGCGGGCTACGCGCTGAGCCAGGGGTGGGCGCCGGCACTGCCGCTCTGGGCGGTGGGCGCGGGTGTGGGCGCGACCGTGGTGATCGGGGCGGTGGCGGGCCTCTACCCCGCGGTGCGGGCCTCCCGCCTCTCCCCCACCGAAGCGCTGGCGACCGGCTGATGACGGAAGGAATGAGGGTGGGCACGATTCTGCTTCCGGCCCTGCTGTTCCTCGCGGGACTGCCCCTGCTGTGGTTCAACTACTGGTTCGACCCGGTGCCCCTGGCCCTGCATACCGTTCTGTGCGCGGTACTGCTTCCGCGCCACCGGTTTCCGGTGGGGGTGTTCGTGGCGGCAGCGGCGCTGGCCGCCGCAACACCGTTCCTGAGCGGGGCCCACGTGCTCGGCGAGCTCGGGATGTTCGCCGCCTACTACCGGGTTCTGGTGCACCGGCCGCTCGCCTGGGGTCTGGGCGCTTCGGTCTCGGTGGTGGGGGTGATCGCCCTACTCACCCTGCGGCCGCTCGGGGACGTGCCCGGGGCTCTCACTCAGGGGTTGGACCCGGATTCCGCCCTGTTCGTGGAGGTCCTGCTCCGCCTCCTCACGTCACTGGCCATGGTGGTGACCGCGCTGGTCACCGGGGTGGTCGCCCTGGTGGTGCGGGACCGGCGGAACGCCGTCGCCGCCGCGCTGGCCGAGACCGAGCGGCTGCGGGTCGAGCGCGACCAGCGCGCCCGGTTGGCCAGGGAGGCGGAGCGGACCCGTATCGCCCGCGACCTCCACGACGTGGTCGGGCACAGCCTGGGCGTCATGGTGTCCCTCAGTGACGGTGCCGCACGGTTGGTGGGAAGCCAACCGGAGCGGGCCGGGGAGGCCATGGGGACGGTGGCCGAGACCGGACGGACCGCGCTGGCCGAGGTCCGGGACGTACTCGGACTGCTGCGGGACGGCCGGGGCCAGCCGCCGCATGTCCAGGACGTGGCGGATCTGGTCGAACGCTTCCGTTCCACCGGCACGGACGTGGACTTGGTGTGCGAACGTGAGCTCAGTCGGCTTCCGGAGCACGTGCGCCTGTGCGTGTACCGGGTGGTCCAGGAGGCGCTGACCAACGTGGGTCGGCACGCCGGAACAGGAACCGGGGCGAGGGTTCTGATTGGGGATGAACCGCTGGTGGCGGACGGCGGAGAGCTGGTCGTGGTGACGGTGACCGACGACGGCACGGGGCGACCGGCGGAGCGGGGCGCCGGCCTGACCGGGCTCGCCGAACGGGTGGCGCTGCAGGGTGGAACGCTCAGCGCCGGCCCTCGAGACGGGGGCGGATGGGCTGTGCGCGCCCGGATCCCGGTGCGGCGCCCGGCCGCGGAGGTGGTTCTGCCGTGAGGCACTCGGTACTGCTGGTGGACGACCAGCCGTTGCAGCGGACCGGACTGCGGATGATCCTCGAGGCCGAGAGCGACCTCGAAGTCGTCGGCGAGGCCGGGGACGGTGAGTCCGCGGTCCGGCAGACAGAGGCGCTTCGGCCGGACGTGGTCCTCATGGACGTGCGCATGCCGGGCACGGACGGGATAGAGGCGACCGCGCGGATCGTCGCCGCCCGGCCCGACGTGCGGGTCCTCATCCTCACCATGTTCGACCTGGACGAGTACGCGCACCCCGCGCTGCGGGCCGGGGCCAGCGGGTTCCTCCTCAAGGACACGCGGCCCGAGGAGCTGGTGGCCGGGATCCGCGCGGTCCTGGCAGGCGGCGCGATCGTCGCCCCCACGCTCACCCGCCGGTTGCTCGACATCGTCACACCCCAGCTGGCCGCCCCGGATCCCGCCGCAGAGGAAGGGGTCCGAGAGCGGCTGGCCCTGCTCACCTGCCGCGAGCGGGAGGTACTCGTGGAGGTCGCCCACGGGCACTCCAACGCCGATATCGCCCGGCGTCTGCTCATGGCCGAGGCCACGGTGAAGACCCATGTGGGCCGGTTGCTGGCCAAGCTCGGGCTCCGAGGGCGCGTACAGGCGGTGATCTTCGCCTACGACGCGCGCTTGGTCGTCCCCGGCGGGTAAGGCCCTGCGGGAACGAGGTCGGGGCGCACGGATGGCTCCGTGCGCCCCGCCTCCGTTCCTGTCCCCTAGCCGGCCAGCGAACGGATCGACCGCAGGGCCACCGACAGGGTGGCGAGGTCGAAGCGCTCGTTCTCCTGGATCTCCGAGAGCGTGATCCCGGCGCGCTGCACCGCGACCTCGTTCTGCTCGGCCCACTGGGCGATGAGCTCGGTGTTGGACCCGGACGAGCCCGACTCCAGGACCCGGCTGGTCAGGTCCGCGTGCACCGCGTACAGGTCGTCACGCAGTGCGGAACGGGCCATCGTGACCCAGCGGTCGTCCCGCGGCAGGTCGATGATCCGCTCGCGCCACCAGCTGATGTTGAACCGGTCCGCTAGCTCGAAGTACAGGCTGGCCACGCGGCCGACGGGGTGGCCCGTGCGGTGCGCGATCTCCACCAGGTCGAACGTGGAGTAGGCGGGCACCATGGCGGCGACCCGCTCGGCCAGGTCGACGGGCACACCGAGCGAGGTGTACCGGTCGCGGCGCTCCTCGAACGCCTCCCGGTCCCGGCCGCGCAGCAGGTCCACCAGCTGGGGCAGGACCTCGCCCACGTCCTCGGCGAAGAACCCGATCTCACTGCTCAGGTCGAACGGGAAGCTCCGGTTGCGCAGCAGCCACCGGGCGGAGCGCTCAGCGAGCTTGCGGGTCTCCAACAGCAGCAACAGCTGGCTGTCCACGGAGATCTTGTGGTCCAGCTCCTCGACCACACCCCAGAACTGGCGCAGCTGGAGGACGTCCTGGACCACCAGGAAGGCGCGGGCGATGTCCGCTGCGCTGGACCCCAGCTCCTCGTTGAGGCGGAACGCGTAGGTGATACCCGACCGGTTGACCAGCTGGTTGGTCACCTGGTTGACGATGATCTCCCGGCGCAGCGGGTGGGACGACACCCCCGTGTGGAAGCGGTCCGAGCGCAGCGGTGTCGGGAAGTACTCCGTCAGGGTCGACGCCAGGTACGGGTCGTCCGCCAGGTCGGAGAGGCCGATCTGCTCCTTGAGGCTGATCTTCGTGTAGGAGACCAGCGTCGCGAACTCGGGGCTGGTCAGGCCCTTGCCCGCGGCACGGCGCTCAGCGATCGTCTTGTCGGAGGGCAGGTCCTCCTGCTTGCGCTTGAGGACCTTGGTGCGCTCCAGGTGGCGCATGTAGCGGCCGTGGACGTGCAGCATGCCGTGGCTCTGCTTGCGCGCGGCGGCCAGCACCGTGTTCTGCGCGTAGTTGTTGTCCAAGACCAGTGAGGCGACCTCGTCGGTCATGTCGATGAACAACTGGTCGCGGTCGCCCTTGGCCAGTTCGCCCTCCCGCACCTCGCGGTCGAGCATGATCTTGATGTTGACCTCGTGGTCGGAGGTGTCCACACCGGCGGAGTTGTCGATGAAGTCACTGTTGACGCGGCCGCCGTTGCGGGCGAACTCGATCCGGGCCGGCTGGGTCAGGCCCAGGTTGCCGCCTTCGCCGACCACCTTCACCCGCAGGTCGGCGGCGTCGACGCGCACCTGGTCGCTGGCCTTGTCGCCGACGTCGGCGTGGGTCTCGCCGCTGGCCTTGACGTAGGTGCCGATACCGCCGTTCCAGAGCAGGTCCACCGGCGAGGTGAGGACGTGCCGGATGAGCTCGTCCGGGGTGAGCGCCGTGACTTCGGAGTCGATACCGAGGACCTCGCGGACCTGCGGGGTGACCGGGACGGACTTGGCGGTGCGCGGGTGCACCCCGCCGCCCTCGGAGATCAGCGCCGGATCGTAGTCCTCCCACGTGCTGCGCGGGAGGCGGAACATGCGATGGCGCTCCTCCCAGGAGGTGTGCGGGTCGGGGTCCGGGTCGAGGAAGACGTGTCGGTGGTCGAAGGCGGCCACCAGCTTGATCTGCTTGGACAGCAGCATCCCGTTGCCGAACACGTCCCCGGACATGTCGCCGACGCCGACGACGGTGAAGGGCTCTTCCTGGACGTTGACGCCCATCTCGCGGAAGCTGTACTTCACCGATTCCCAGGCGCCCCTGGCGGTGATGCCCATTCCCTTGTGGTCGTAGCCGACCGAGCCGCCGCTGGCGAAGGCGTCGCCCAGCCAGAAGCCGCGCTCGGCGGAGATCTCGTTGGCGATGTCGGAGAAGGTCGCGGTGCCCTTGTCCGCGGCGACCACCAGGTAGGAGTCGTCGCTGTCGTGCAGGACCGTGCGCTCGGGATGCACGACCTCGCCGTCGACCAGGTTGTCGGTGACGTCCAGCAGGCCGCTGATGAACTGCTTGTAGCAGGAGACGACCTCGGCCATCACCTCCTCGCGGCCTCCGCCCGCGGGCAGGCGCTTGCAGACGAACCCGCCCTTGGCGCCGCTGGGCACGATGACGGAGTTCTTCACCATCTGGGCCTTGACCAGGCCGAGGATCTCGGTGCGGAAGTCCTCGAACCGGTCCGACCAGCGCAGTCCGCCGCGCGCCACGGAACCGTAGCGCAGGTGGACGCCCTCCACCCGCGGCGAGTAGACGTACATCTCGAACCGGGGCCGCGGGTGCGGCAGGTCCGGGATCGCCTGCGGGTTGAGCTTGAGCACCAGGTAGGGGCGCCCCTCGAGGCCGCCCTGGTAGTGGTTGGTGCGCAGGGTGGCTTGGATGACCGACAGGAACGAGCGCAGGATGCGGTCGTGGTCCAGGCTGGCCACGCCCTCCAGCGCGCTCTCGATCTTGCCCTCGAGCGTCCTGCCGCGCTCCTCTCGGCCTTCGTCTGCTTGGTCCGGGTCGAAGCGGGCCTCGAAGAGCTCCACGAGCAGGCTGGCGATCCCGACGTTGGCGACGAGGACGTCGGCCAGGTAGTCGGGCGTGAAGGTGGATCCGGTCTGGCGCAGGTACTTGGCGTAGGCCCGCAGCACGGTGAGCTGGCGCCAGTCGAGACCGGCGCGCACCACCAGGGCGTTGAACCTGTCGGACTCGCCGAGGTCGCGCCAGGAGGCGTCGAACGCATCCTCGAAGAGCGACTTGAGGCGGTCGGAAGACAGGTCGGTGGCCTCGACGGGGCCGAGGCCGAAGTCGTAGATCCAGATCGTGCCGACACCCTCGACGTTCAGCTCGTAGGGCCGCTCGTCGACCACCTCGATGCCGAGGTGCTCCAGGACCGGCAGCACGCGGGACAGCGAGATGGGCTGGCCGATTCGGGAGAGGCGGAACCGCCAGGTCGTGGCGTCGGCCCCCTCGGGCTGGTACAGCGACGCCGTGAACTCCCCCGTGCGCGCGGCCGGGGCGGTACGGGCGAGCAGCTCCTCGATGCCGGCGATGTCCTTGGCGGCCGCGGTCGGGGTGTTGTCGACCTTGTAGGCCTCGGTGAGCCCGGAGCTGTAGCGCTCCTTGAGCGTGGTGGCCCGGGTCGGGCCGAACTCGTCGACGAGCGCGTCGTCGAAGTCGACGTCCCAGGAGCGGGCAGCCTCGCGGACCTTCTCCTCCAGGGCGACCTGGTCGATGTCCGCGAGGGTGTGCCCGGGCCTGGCACGGGCCACCAGGTAGAGGCGGGCCAGCGGGGCCGCGCCGATCAGCACGTTGTGGTCCATGGTCGCGCCCTGGAAGGCGTCGGCGAGGACCCGTTGGATGTCGAGGCGCACCCGGGTGCTGTACTCGTCACGGGGCATGTACACGAAGCAGGACATGTACCGGCCGCCGTAGGGGTCGCGGCGCATGAAGAGCTTGGTGCCGCGGCGGTCGCGTAGGCGCAGGACACCGCGGACGATGCTGTACAGCTCGCCCACGGGGATCTGGAGGAGCTCCTCGCGCGGGAAGGTCTCCAGGAGTTCGATCAGGTCCTTGCCGTCGTAGCTGTCGGCCTCGAAGCCGGCCTGGGCGAGGACCTCTGCCTGCTTGCGGCGGAGGATGGGGACCTGGCTGATGCTGCTGGTGTTGGCCTGAGAGGTGAACAGGCCGAGGAAACGGCGCTCACCCACGATGTTGCCCTGGGCGTCGAACTTCTTGACGCCGATGTAGTCCAGGTACTTGGGCCGGTACACGGAAGCGCGGGAGTTGGCCTTGGTGAGCACCAGGACGTAGGGCTCGCGGGCCTTGGCGCGGATCTCGGGGGGCAGGGCCGAGAAGCTGGTGGAGGCGGGCGAGTCCATGCGCAGGAGCCCCAGACCCGTTCCGGGCTCGGGGCGCAGCGAGTCGTCGCCGTTCTCGTCGGTGACGAGGGCGTACTCCCGGTAGCCCATGAAGGTGAAGTGGCGCCCGGCGAGCCAGCGGAGGAAGTCGACGCTCTCGCCGACCTCCCGGGGGTCGACGCCGCCCGCGACCAGGCGGTCCGGGTAGGCGGAGAGTTCGTCGGCGATCCGGATGACCCGGTCGCTCATCTTGGCGGAGTCCTCGTCGACGTAGCGGACGTCGTTGAGGACGGTCTCCAGCTTGGTGGTGATCTCCTTGACGCGCTCGGGATCGCTCTGGCGGTCGATCTCGATGTGCATCCACGACTCGTCGGTGGGCAGGAGGCCCTCGCCACCGATCTCCGGGTCGACCTCGATGAGGTTGCCGGCCAGGTCGCGGCCGACCGTCATCTGGGGGTGGATGATGAGTCGGACCCCGGCTTGTAGCTCGCCCAAGGTCATGGTGACCGAGGAGACGAGGAAGGGGGCGTTGTCAGTGACGACCTCGACGATGCTGGTCTGCTGTTCCCAGCCGTCGCGGTCGAGGTCCGGGGTGTAGAGCCGGACCTTGGCACGTCCTTGGTCCCGCTGGGCGCCGAAGGAGCGGTGGGCTGCGGCCGTGCCGCAGATCTGTTCAGGGCTGCGGCCGCTGATCTCTTCGGGGTCCGTGTGGCGGTAGTAGAAGGGGAGGAAGCGTCGGACCGTGTCGGCGGCCTCGGGGCTCATTCGAGTCCCGGGGTTCCACCGGGAGGCCGCGTCACTGAGCAGCTTCTGGAGGATGACGTCGGATTGCCCGGACATAGGGATCTCTCACTCCTTTGTGAGCAACGTCGCACGAGCGCTTGGAGAACACCCGGTCATGTGACGTGTCGTGTGGCTCATTGGTTGAGTCGCGTGGCTCGTCGGTTGACCTGTGAACTTCTGTGCTGAGTTGTGACTTCCCGTGAGGGTCTTGGGCCGCAAGGCACCCACGGGGGTGGTGGTTGGGTTGGTACCTGTGCGCACAGGTCGCGTGACACGAGGCGGTGGAACACCGTTGTTCCGGCCTCTTCGCCCCCGCCGGAGCGGAGACGGATCCAGGCTACTGGTTTTCGCGCAGGAGAACAGGACCAACACCGTTACACGGTGGTTACGCACTGTTAGAAGTGGATTGCCGGAGTCGGCGCACCGGACCCGGGGGCGGCCAATGAAACGTTCAGCGGAGATGCGCACGAAGCCAGGGCTCCCTCGCGAAGGGTTCTCACTGTCGTTGTCGGGCTGGAGTCATCGGGCTGGGGTTATCGGGCTGTTGCCTGGTGGACGGCGGTCATCACGGCTCTGGGGTCACTGAGGTCGGGCAGCACGATCTGCGCACCCGCGTCGCGCAGCTGCCCCTCGGTCGTCGACCCGTTGAGCACGGCGACGGGGGTCGCCCCACCGATCATGGCGGCCCGGATGTCCGGGGCGGATCCGGTGATGAACACAGTCTCCTCCTCGGTGTAGGCCCGGCCGCCGTCGCCGGTGGCGTGCAGTCGGATGGACTGGATCAGGCTGGACTTGGGGTAGTTGACCGAACCGAACCCGCCCACGGACAGGTTGAGGTGGGTGTCCAGGCCGAAGGCCACCAGCTTCGCGGTGGCGTTGGCGCGGGTGCTCCCACTGACCACGGTCTGCATGATGTCCGGCAGGGAGGCCACAGCGGCCAGTGAGGCGGCCGCACCGGGCATCACCCGACCCTTGGCCAGCAACTGGTCGTTCCGGGCGCTGAAGGCTATCTCCAGGGCCGCGAGGAAATCCGCCAGGGTCTCGGCGTCCGGCTCCAGGTCCACGTAGTTGCGGGCACAGAACTCGAAGAACATCTCCGAGTCGGTCCTGCCCGCCGAAGAGGTCAGGTAGACCAGCGGCTCGCCGGTGACCTTCTCGAAAGCCTCGGCGTAGGCGGCCCTCATCACCTGTCCCACATCGAGGAGTGTCAGGTCGACGTTCCATAGCACCAGGCGGCTGATGGCTGACTCCTCGGCAATCGGGGTTCGGGACGCCTCCATTGTGCCGGATGGGCGATTCAAGGAGGAAACGGCGTCCGCTCTCGGCCAGAATCCAAGGCCCAAGGCCTGCTCGGGGCACTGGCGAGGGGCGCCGCTGGGGTCCCTGTTGCAGATGGGCGCCTTGCTTCAACCGGCCACGGGTCGGTGGAGCGGCAGGATGCTGTCCGCGCTCGGACACCGGCCCGGGAGCAGGTGATCTCGCGCTCATCCCCGGCCAACCGGCCGGGACCTTGCCGCACCCACCCACCGGCCATTCACCCGGCCCCATCTTTTCCCTACACGAAAAGAAAGGCCTTCCGATTCAATCGAAAAATACGAAACCCACCCACCTGGCACCTTTATCCAGGATTCGCTGGACGCGCGCTCCAATGCCGACGCAGCAGGGTGCCGAGGGATCCCCCCGGCACCCTGAACTGGTGATAACAAGACCAACCAAAACCGTATGAGCTGAATCCGGGTCAGCTAAAACCGGTCTGGCTACGGCTGGACGTCGATGACTCCCGTGCCGGCGTCCGCTTCGACGGCGTCCTTGGCGTCTTCGGGGCTCTGCGCGGTGTAGTCATAGGGGACCGTGAAGTCGGTGGTGGACTCCAGGTGCTCGTGGGGGGTGTCCTCGAAGGTGTTGTCGACCAGGTTCCAGTAGCCGGTCTCCGAGCTGCCGTACCACCAGCCGACCGCACCCTCGATCTGGTCCGCGTGGCTGTCCTCTTCGCCGGAGCCCACGTTGTCGAAGTGGTTGCCCTCGACCAGGATCTCGGCTCCCATGCGGGCGTTGATCGCGGAGCCGTCGATGTCCTCGAAGACGTTGTTGAGCATGTGCACGTCAGCGTGGCGGACCAGGGGCACCCGGGTGTTCAGGTTGCTGAACAGGTTGTGGTGGTAGGTGATGAGGTCCGGGGCGGCGTCGGCGTCGTCGTTGTGGCCGATCAGCGAGGTCTTCCAGTGGTCCTCGAAGCGGTTCCAGGAGACGGTGATGTACTCGGAACCGTGCTTGATGTCGACCAGGCCGTCGTAGTAGTCCTTGTCGACGCCTTCCTTCTCACTGCTGAACTCGTTGTGGTCGATCCACACGTTGGAGCTCTGCTCGGTCACCTCGATGGCGTCGCCCTCGCCCTGGGAGACCTCGCGGATGGCCAGGTTGCGGAAGACGACGTTCTCGGCGCGGGTGACCTTGAAGCCGATCTCGTCGAACTCGCCGCCGTCGCCGACCCCGAGGATGGACACGTTCGTGAGGTCCTTGACGTCGATCTTTTCTTCACTGACCTGATCCGGGGTCACGGTGACGTCGACGTAGACGACCAGACCGTCGTCGTCCTCGTCGCTGTGGTCGTTGAGGACCGCGTAGAGGGCCTCGCCCGGGGTGCTTTCCTCGCTCCAGGACTCGTACTCGCTGAGCAGGTACTCGTCGACCGTGTCACCACCGAAGCCGCCGGTGGTACCGCCGTTCATCGAGGCGTAGCCGACGGGCTCGTCACTGAGGGGATCGGCGGCGGTGGACGCGTCGAGCGCGTCGGTGCTGCCGCTGAGCTCACCGGACGTACTGCCTTCGGGGACCAGGAACCAGGCACCCGCGAACAGGCCTAGGCCCGCTGCGGCCGCGCCGACGACGAGCGGGGTTTTCTTCTTGGGAGTAGGCATGAATTCCTTTCGGCCGGTGGCAGCGGGAAGATGGGGGTAAAGGAAAGAAACACCACCGGCGGGAGCGCGCAAACCCAGTCAGATCAGATCTGCGCGCTGATGACGTATCTTTACCACCATCCCAATGGTTGTCAAATATCGCTGATCAGGGGGGTACGGAAAACCACACCCAACCACACCAGCCATTGTGGAAAATTTTCCAGTCCAACTCAGCCATGAAAACATCGGGCGAGGTCAGGACGGGAAAGATCGGGAAATCATTTCTCCTGGTCGCGGGATTCCGCCACGAGATAGCGGAGTTCCTGGACGGCGAACCACATGAGTTCGTGGTCTTCGGCGTCCCCGGAGGCAGGGTCGGCGACGGCCTTGGCGATGTCAGCGGCCGCGTCCGGGTCGTCCACGTGGGCGGACTTGAGCTTCTTGAAGGGGACCGGCATGGTCACGCTGACCCTGGCGACGCCCTCCGTGTGACGGGCCTCGTGTTCGACGATGTGGTCGGGCATCTCGGCGGCGAGCACAACGCGGCGGCGGGGCGCCTCGGAGTCCGCGGCCAGGAGCCCCAGTGACTCCTCAGCGGCCGCGTACATCGCGTCGTACTCGGCCTCCTCGGAGTCGCCGCTCGGGCCGGGATCGGCCGTGAACGCGGTCAGGGGCGCACCCTCCAGCCGCCCTTCGTCGAGTAGGGCAGCCAGGGCGGGGACGGTGCTGGGCAGGAAGACGTACATGGGAACTCCAGGGCGCGGTCAGGTCACTACGAGTTTCCCAAAGAACCCGAGGTGACCGAACCGGCGCCCCGCCGGGGGTCAGACCGGCTGGCGGTCCTGGCCGTCCTCGGCTGCGAGGAAGCGGGAGAGCTCCCTGCGGGTGTCGGTCACATCGGAGTGCAGGATGCCGGTCATACCGAGCGCTTCGGCGGTGCGGACGTTGTGTTCGAGGTCGTCGATGAACACGCAGTCCTCGGGTTCCAGGCCCATCCGCTCACAGGTGTGCAGGTAGATGCGTTCCTCAGGTTTGCGCATGCCGACCTCACCAGAGATGACCACGGTGTCGAAGGTCGAAGCGAAGTGCTCGCGCGGGTAGCCGTTGCCCCAGGAGTTGGACAGCAACGCCGTGCTGGCTCCGTCCTCTCGCGCCGAACGCAGGGTGTCGTACATGGCGTGGACCGGGTCGAACCGCGAGAACATGCGGCGGACGAGGCCGTCCGCCACGACCGGTGCCCCGTGCGTGGAACGCAGCAGGGAAGCGAGGTCGCGTTCGAACTCGTCCGTGTCGATCTCGCCCCGTTCCAGGGCGTGTACGGGGTTGTCGGACAGGCTGCCGTCGAAGTACGGCCGCATGACCTCGTAGTAGTGGTCGGCATCGATCCGGTCGGCGTGCAGCCAGGCCCGGATCCCGTCCGTCAGCGGCGGCGTGAGGACACCGCCCCAGTCTGAGATGACCCCTCGTCGGGTGGGTCGCATCCCATCCCCTCCATTCCTGGTCGTCCGCCGCCCGGAGGGGGTCCGGACGGGGAACCGTTGTTCCCGTTCCCCGTCCGGTTCAATCTTCGCGAAACGCCCAGTCAGTAGCTGAGCCCGGTTCCGGCGGACACGTCGGCGCCGGGGATGTCGACCGGAAGCGTTCCGGACGGGTCGATCTCGCCCGCGATCGCCTTCGCCGCGGCCACCCGGGACACCTCCACGGCCGAGTAGAGGGCGATGAAGCCGTCCACGTCGGGGAAGGCCTCCAGGTCGTAGGGGCCGCCCTGGGCGACCACCACGACGGGTGTGCCCTGGTCCTGGCCGGAGGAGACCATGGCGCGCTGCTCCTCCGAGCCGCGCGCCCCGTTGGTACCCACGACGAGGACGTCCGCGTCGCCGTCCACCACATCGAGGCCCGCGTCGGTCAGGGCCGGCGCGATCCGGTCCGCGCCCACACCGTCGACGCGCACACTGGTGCCCGCGGAGAGCGGCAGGAGGTCGTCCTCGTTCCGGACGAGGGTGACCGAAGCGTCGGCCACCCGCTGGGCGGCCTCGGCGTGCTCAGGGTCCTCCAAGGCATCCGCGGCGGCGGCTGGGTCGGCTGGTGACTCGGCCTCGAGGATGCCTCGCTTCTCCTTGAGCGTGAGGATCCGCAGGACGGACTCGTCGATGCGCTCCTCCGTGATGCGCCCGCTCTCGACCGCCTCACGCAGCGCGGACACCGCCTCGGTCGGGTCCGGAGGCATGAGGAGCTGGTCGACCCCGGCCTCGACCACCCGGATGGCGACCTCTCCGTCGTCGTGGGTCTGGCGCACGCCCTCCATGTTGAGTGCGTCGGTGGTGACCACCCCGTCGTAGCCGAGTTCGTCGCGCAGGATCCCGTCGATGATGGCCGGGGACAGCGTGGCCGGATCCGGGTCCTCGCTGGTGTCCAGCTGCGGCATGAGCACATGGGCGGTCATGATCGCGTCCACGCCCGCGTCGACCGCGGCCTGGAACGGCGGGAGGTGCTCGGCTTCCCACTGGTCACGGGGCAGGTCGATGACGGGCAGTCCCGTGTGGCTGTCGACGTCGGTGTCCCCGTGCCCGGGGAAGTGCTTGGCCACCGGGGCCACCCCGTGCTCGGCGTAGGCTTCGGCCTCGGCGAGCGCCATCTCCGACACCGAATCCGGGTCTGAGCCGAAGGAGCGGATACCGATGACCGGGTTGTCGGGGTCGGTGTTGACGTCGGCGTCGGGTGCGTAGTTCATGTTGATGCCGACCGCGGTCAGTTCGTCCGCGGTGGTGGCGGCGCGCAGGGCGGCGAGCTCGGTGTCACCGGTCGCGCCGACCGCCATGGCATCGGGGAACAGGGTGCCCACGGGCATGCGGACCACGAGTCCCTGCTCCTGGTCGATGCTGATGAACAGGGGGACGCCCTGCCCCTGTTCGGCGGCCAGGTCCTGTGCTCCCGCCGACATCTCGGCGATCTGTTCGGCGTCGTTCAGGTTGGCGTCGAAGTAGATGATGCCGCCGGGGCGGTGTGCCTCGATCATCGCTGCGTTGTCGGCGGCCGACGTGCCCTGTGCGGTGAGCACCAGGAGTTGGCCGATCTTGTCGTCCAGATCCATGTCGGCGAGCAGCTGTGGGGCCAGGACCGGCTCGAAGGGCTCAGCGGTCGCACCGGGCTGCTGGTCGTTGTCCTCAGGCGAGGGATCCACCTCCTCGGTTGTGGTGCAAGCTGTGGCGAAAAGGGCAAGACCCACGCAGGCCGGGGCCAGGGCGCGTGGAACGGACGGTCTCATGTCGGTTTCATCTCCGAGGTCGCTGGTTGCCGCCGGAGAATACCGGGCTGCCGGGCCCGGAAGGGCACACCCCGCCGGTCAGGCCCAGACGAAGAGGATCTCGTCCTGCTCGACGGCCCCGCTCGCCTGCTCCGAGAGGGCGTCCGGCGCAGCGTCCAGGGCCACGACCGGAACGACCGAGGGCTTGCCCAAGGAGGCCACCATGCCCGGGGACCACCGGATCACCGGAGTCCCCGCCTCGACCTCGGCGCCCTCCTGTGCGAGGAGGGCGAAGCCCTCACCGGCGAGTTCGACGGTGTCGATGCCCAAGTGGACGAGGACACCGCGTTCGTTGTCGGCCGCCATCACCACGAACGCGTGCGGGTGGAGCTTGACCAGGGTCCCGGCGATGGGCGCCACCACCTCGTGCCGGGACTCCAGGCCGCCCTCCTGCCCGGGTTCGGGGTGGACCGCGACCCCTGGGCCGACCATGCTCTGGGAGAACACCGGATCCGGCACCGAGTCCAGGGACATGGCCGTTCCGGCGACGGGGGAGCGTACGCACAGCGCACCGTTCACGTCTGACATGCAGGAGGTCTTCCCCTGACAAGGCACTTAATCCGGAAAGCGGCCGTCCAAAAGGGACCAATGGCCTGACTTTTCGGTAGGGCCCTCCCCCGCTACTCCAGGAGGTCCCGGATGTCGTCGGTGAGGGAGTCGGCTTCAGGGCCGACCACGACCTGGACGACGTTGCCCGAGACCAGGACCCCGTGCACGCCCGCCGCCTTGAGGTCACCGTCCCGAACCAGACCGGGGTCGGCCAGTTCCGTGCGCAACCGGGTGATGCAGGCCTCGATGTCCTCGATGTTGGCCGCTCCGCCCAACCCGGCGACGATCGCCGCTGCCTTGTCCGCCATGTGTCCTCCGTGCTCTACCCGGGACGCAACTGTTCCCAGGGGGTCTGTGGCGAGCTTAGAGGTGACGTGATCCACACGCCAGGGTCGGCGTGGGGCCGGACCGGCGCTGGGCGCGGCGCGTCAGTCGCCGTGCTGCCGCGGGTCCAGGCGGGAGTGCAGCTGGTAGCGGTCAGCACGGTAGGTGGACAGTGCCAGCTCCACACACTGTCCCTTGAGGAAGCTCCGGCGCTGCATGATCAGCACCGGGCTCCCGGCGGGCAGACCGAGCAGGCGGGAGTCGGCTGAATCGCAGATTCCGGCCTCGATGGTCTGCTCCCCGGAATCCAGCAGGATGTCGAACTCGTTCTCCAGGACCTCGTAGAGGGAGCGCTCGGCGAGGTCGTAGTCCTCGAGCCCCGGAACCAACTCCGCGGGGATGTTGGAACGCTCCACCGCCATGGGTTCGTCGTCGGCGGTACGCATGCGTTCAATGTGGTGCACCAGCGTGGCGGGGGCGATGTCGAGCATCCGCGCGGTGTGGCCGCTGGCGGGGATGACCTGGCGGATCAGTTCCCGCGCGCCCGGCTCGTAGCCGCGGGCGCGCATGTCCTCGCTGAAGGAGGCCAGGACCAGGGACATCTCTATCTTGGGGCGGGCCACGAAGGTGCCCTTTCCCGGTACACGGTAGATCCGCCCTTCGGCCACCAGCAGGTCGATGGTCTGCCGGACGGTCATGCGGGAGAGGCCGTAGGTGGAGCTGAGCTCGCGTTCGGAGGGAACCATGTCGTCCACGCCCAGTCCGGCCGAGGTGATCCAGTCCAAGAGCAGATCGCGGAGTTGGACGTACTTGGGCATGGGGTTGCTGGCGTCGATCGACATGGAACGGCTGGCCTTCTCGGTCGTCGGGAGAGGTTGGCGTAAGACCCTAGCGCGAGAGGTGGGCTCCGGAGCTCGACATCTACCGGGTCATACCGGATCCTAACTGGTATAGTCCGGACTAGACCATAGTCCTCGATCAGACGCACGTCCAGGACCGCCGCCGCTACCTCGGAAGGTTCCGCATGACCACCACCACGAGCGTGATGCGCTCCGAGATCGCCGAACAGCCCGAAGCGCTGCGCCGCACCTTCGCCGACCTGCTCCCCCTGCGCAAGGAGATCGAGGCGCTCGGCCGCTCCACCAAGCACGTCCTCTTCATCGCCCGCGGCTCCTCGGACAACGCCGCCGTCTACGGCAGCTACCTGCTCCAGGCGCACACGGGCCGCCTGGCCACCCTGGGGTCGCCCTCCATCGCGACCGCCTACGGCGCCAAGATCGACCTCTCTGACGTCCTCGCCGTGGCCATCTCCCAGTCCGGCAAGACCGAGGAAATCGTCGAGACCATGCGCTGGGCCGCCGACTGCGGCGCCCGTACCGCCGCCGTGACCAACGGCGCCGACTCCCCGCTTGCCGCAGAGGCCGACGTCGCCTTGGTCACCCGGGCCGGGAACGAGCTCGCGGTACCGGCCACGAAGACCTACAACACCCAGCTGGCCGCGCTCGCAGTCCTCGCTCTCGGGCTGGGCGCCAACTTGGACGCCGGTGAGCTGGACCTGGTACCCGAAGGCATCGAAGAGACCCTCGCGGCGCCCTCAGATGCCCTGGAGGAGATCGTGGAGCGGATGGTCGCCGTGCAGGGCACGGTGATCTCCGGGCGCGGCATGGCCTTCTCCACGGCCCTAGAGGCTGCCCTGAAGCTCAAGGAGGCGTGCTACCTGCACGCCATGGGGCTGTCCTACGCCGATCTGCTGCACGGCCCGATCGCCGTGGTGGACCCGCGCACACCTGCCCTGCTGGTCGCCGCGCCCAGCGGGCCCACGCTCCAGGGGACGGTCGCCCTCGCGGAGAGGGCCCGCTCCGCCGGGGCCCCGGTCTTCGGCTTCGGCGGCGGGGAGGCCCTGGCCACCGCGAGCGACCTGTCCGTACCCGTCCCGAACGTGCCGGAGTGGGTGTCGCCGATGAACCTCATCGTCCCCGCCCAGCTGCTCACTGAGCATCTCGCGCGCCGCCTGGGCTACAACCCCGACGTCCCGCGCGGCCTCAACAAGGTCACCCAGACTTCCTGAGCCCACCAGGGCATGTCCGGCGGACTACCGAGGTGGTTCCGGCGGGTCCCGGGTGGTTCAGAAGAGGCGGCCGACCAGCAGGCCCGCGCCGACGAGGATCATCGCCGCCCCGGAGATCCTGGTGACCGCGCGGGCTGCGGCGGGACGGGCCCCCAAGACCGTGCGGGCGAGCACGCCGACACCCAGGTAGACCACAGCGCAGCTGACCGTGTGCACCAGGCCGAGGGTGCCGATCTGCGCCGCCAGCGGCCAACCGTCTTCGGGGTCGGTGAACTGTGGCAGGAGGGCCAGAAAGAGCAGCAGGGCCTTGGGATTGAGCCCGCTCACGCCCGTTCCGGTCAGCATGCGCACGCCCCACGAGGCCGCGGGGACTCCGTCGGCCGCGGTGCCCGGGGCCGCTGGGCGCGCCAGGGTCGCCGCGCCCAGCCACACGAGATAGGCGGCGCCGAGAACGGTCAGGCCGGTGAGGACGGCAGGGGTCTTGGCGACCAGTGCGGCGACCCCTGCGGCCACCACTCCGGTGAGCGCCACGTAGCCGAGGAGCAGCCCGCCGACCGCGGGGAGCACTGAGCGGTCGCGCAACCCCGCCGCGATCGCGTACGCCCAGTCTGCACCAGGCACCAGGATCAGCAGGACGGAGACCGTCCAGAAAGCCACGATCGAACCCGCATCCACCGACCCACCCCCATGAGCACCTGCCAGGAAGCCCCTGGTCAGCATGGGGAAGACTAGCCGGAAATCAGCCAAATATGGTTCTATTATTTGCGCATTGAACCGGAAACCGTGGAATAATCTTCCCCATGGACGCTGTGGATCGAAAAATTCTTGCGGAGCTCCAGGAAGACGGTCGCCTGAGCATCACCGAACTCGCCCACCGGGTGGGGTTGAGCGTCTCCCCCTGCCACCGTCGGCTGCGCGAACTCGAACGCGCCGGGGCGATCAGCGGCTACCGCGCAGTGGTCGACGCCGAGGCCGTGGGGCTCGGGTTCCAGGCTCTGGTCTTCATCACCATGAGGCAGGGCGACCGGGACACCGTGGCCGCCTTCGAGCAGGCGGTCGAGGACATCCCCCAGGTAGTCCGTGCCGAGCGGCTGTTCGGTGCTCCCGACTACCTTCTGCGCGTGGTCAGCACCGACCTGGCCGCCTTCCGCGTCCTGTACGACGAGGCGCTCGCCACTCTTCCGGGGGTCCAGCAGCTGAGCTCCACCCTGGTGATGAAGCACGTGGTCCAAGAACGACCGCTGCCCGCCTGAGGAGGTTCCACGCGCCCGCAGGCGGCAGGTCTGAAGGCTGCAGGTCGGCAGGTCGGCAGGTCGGCAGGCACACGAAAACGTGTGGGCGCGGCCCCGAAGGAGCCGCGCCCACACGCGTGTCTACCGGTGATGCCCGGCGGCTACTTGGCCGCGGGGTCTCCGTGGCACTTCTTGTACTTCTTGCCGGAGCCGCAGGGGCAGGGCGAGTTGCGGGCGGTCCCCGCGTACTCGTCGTCCACCGTCTCGCTGCGCTGCTCGACGGAACCGTCCTCGCTCGGCGCGGAGTACTGGAGGCGGTTCGGCTGGTCCTCGCCGAAGCCCGGCACCACTACGTCCTCGCTGGACTCGGCCTCGGTGCTGGGCGCGGCGGCGCTTGCGGCCTCCTCGTCCTCCTCCACCGCGGTGGCGACGGCGGTCGCACCGGTCGAGCCGCCGACGGTGGCGGCGGTCTTCGCGGCGGCGGAGGCCGTGAGGGTCGACTCCTCCTTCTTGCGGACCTGGACCTCGACGTTGAAGATGAAGCCGACCGACTCCTCCTTGATGGCCTCCAGCATCTGCTGGAACATGTCGAAGCCCTCGCGCTGGAACTCGATCAGCGGGTTGCGCTGAGCCATCGCGCGCAGGCCGATGCCCTCCTGGAGGTAGTCCATCTCGTAGAGGTGCTCACGCCACTTGCGGTCCATCACCTGGAGGATGACGCGCCGCTCGACCTCGCGCATGGCCTCTTCGCCCAGTTCGGCCTCGCGGGCCTCGTAGGCGGCCTTGGCGTCCTCGATCACCTGAGTGGCGATGAGGTCCGTGGTGAGGGTCTGGACGCCGCCGTTGTCCTCGACGAACTCGTCGACGGTGAAGCTGATCGGGTAGACCTGCTTGAACGCCCGCCAGAGCTTGTCGAGGTCCCACTCTTCCGCATCGCCCTGGGCCGTCTCCTCGACGACGTAGCCGCGGAGCACTTCCTCGAGCATCTCCACGACCTGGTCGCGAAGGTCCTGGCCCTTGAGCACCTTGAGGCGCTCGGCGTAGATGACCTTGCGCTGCCGGTTGAGGACCTCGTCGTACTTGAGGACGTTCTTACGGATCTCGAAGTTCTGCGTCTCGACCTGGCCTTGGGCGGAGGCGATCGCCTTGCTCACCATGCCGGACTCGATCGGCTGGTCGTCCGGAATGCTCAGCTGGTTCATGAACACCTCCAGACGGCTGGAGTTGAACAGACGCAGCAGGTCGTCCTGGAGGGAGAGGTAGAAGCGGGACAAGCCCGGGTCACCCTGACGGCCGGAACGGCCACGGAGCTGGTTGTCGATACGCCGCGACTCGTGGCGCTCGGTACCGAGCACGTACAGGCCGCCGGCCTCGACCACCTGCTCGTGCTCGGCCTCGAAGGCCGCCGTGGCCTTCTCCAGCGCCTCCGGCCACGCCGCCTCGTACTCCTCCGGGGTCTCCAGCGGGCTCAGGCCCCGGGCCTGGAGCTCCTCGTCCGCGAGGAAGTCGGGGTTTCCCCCCAGCATGATGTCGGTACCGCGGCCGGCCATGTTGGTGGCCACGGTGACGCCGCCGAGCTTGCCCGCACGGGCGATGATCGAGGCCTCACGAGCGTGGTTCTTCGCGTTGAGGACCTCGTGCGGAACGCCCTCGCGCTTGAGCATCCGGGCGAGGAGTTCGGACTTCTCGACGCTGGTCGTACCGACCAGGACGGGCTGCCCCTCCTTGTGGCGCTCGGCGATGTCCTCGGCGAGGGCCTGGAACTTGGCGTCCTCGTGCTTGTAGACGACGTCCTTGACGTCCTCGCGGATCATCGGCTTGTTGGTCGGGATGGGGACCACACCGACGCTGTACGTCTGGGTGAACTCGGCCGCCTCGGTCTGGGCCGTACCGGTCATGCCGGCGAGCTTCTCGTAGAGGCGGAAGTAGTTCTGGAGCGTGACCTTGGCGAGAGTCTGGTTCTCGTCCTTGATCTTGACGCGCTCCTTGGCCTCGATGGCCTGGTGCATGCCCTCGTTGTAGCGGCGGCCGGCCAGGACACGTCCGGTGAACTCGTCGACGATGAGGACCTCACCGTCCTTGACGATGTACTCCTTGTCCTTCCGGTACAGCTCCTTGGCCTTGAGGGAGTTGTTGAGGAAGCTGATCAGCGGGGTGTTGACCGCCTCGTAGAGGTTGTCGATGCCCAGCCAGTCCTCGACCTTGGCCACGCCCTCCTCGGTGATGCCGACGGTGCGCTTCTTCTCGTCGACCTCGTAGTCGTCGTCCCGCTTGAGGCGGGGGGCGATCTTCGCGAACTCGGAGTACCAGCGGGAGTTCTGCTCGGAGGGGCCGCTGATGATCAGCGGGGTGCGCGCCTCGTCGATGAGGATGGAGTCGACCTCGTCGACCAGGGCGAAGAAGTGGCCTCGCTGGACCGTGTCCTTGAGCGAGAGCGCCATGTTGTCGCGCAGGTAGTCGAAACCGAACTCGTTGTTCGTTCCGTAGGTGATGTCGGCCTGGTAGGCCTTGCGCCGCGCGGCCGGCGTCATCTGTGGCCCCACCACACCGACCTCGAGCCCGAGGAAGTGGTAGATGCGGCCCAGGTTCTGGGCGTCGCGTCGGGCGAGGTAGTCGTTGGTGGTGATGACGTGGGTGCCCTGCCCGGCGAGGGCGTTGAGGTACACCGCGAGGCTTCCGGTCAGGGTCTTGCCCTCACCGGTCTTCATCTCAGCGATGTTCCCCAGGTGCAGGGCTGCCGCTCCCATGATCTGGACGTCGAAGGGGCGCTGGCCCAGAGTGCGCTGGGCCGCCTCGCGGACGGTCGCGAAGGCTTCGGGGAGCAGGTCGTCCAGCGACTCACCGTCCTCGTAGCGCTCCTTGTACTCCTTGGTCAGGTCGCGCAGCTCCTCGTCGCTGAGGTCGGTGTAGTTCTCCTCTAGCGCGTTGACCTGTTCCTTCAACTTCTTGAGCCGGCGCAGGATCTTTCCTTCACCCGCGCGCAGGAGCCTGTCGAGTATGCCTGGCACTTCCTATGCGCTCCTCGCAGATCGCGGTTGGTTCCGCCCGGGGCGGAGAGTCAGATCTAGGCCCGCTGACCGCTGCCCTTGGCCGCGGACGTCAGGGGGAACTCGGTCCTCGGGCCTACATCTTAGAGGACCCGGAACCGCTTCCCGTCCTCTCGACGAACGAGTAGAGCAGGGGTGAATGTTCCCGCCCTTTTCATGATGTTTGTGCAGACTCGCGCATTTCTTCGGGTAGTGCAATGGGAAGAGGGGCGGTTCCGGGCGGCTATGGGCCGATTCGCGCCACCGCGGTTCCGTCGAACGCGAACGTGTTCCCAGGGGGGATCGCCATGCGAAGCAACAGGGAGCGGGACCAGGGCGTGAGTTCGGAGGGCACGGGGCCACCGTCGCCGCGGACTTCGGCCGAGGCGGACGACCCGGCGCTGGTCTGGGAAAGGCACCGACCGACGGTTGAGGAGGAGGACCGCAACGGCCGCATCCGGGGGTTCCAGCGCCAAGGAGGGTCCTGGGCACCGAGCAACAGCCACCGGGGCAGGGCTGCTTCTTGGATCTGTGTCGCGCTGACGACCGCGGGTTTCGCCCTGGGCGGTCTGGCCATCGCCATGGGGGGCTCTCTGTTGCTTCTCATCGTGGGCGGGGCCCTGATGCTGGCGGCTTTCGTGGTGGCGGTAGCCTGCGACATTCTCAGTGACGTTGTGCTCGACCCGCCCCGCACTGAGTCCGAAGAACCGCACCAGACGCCTCTGCACCGCATCAAGAGGAACCAGCGCGCCTGACGGGGGTGCCCGACAGCGGGCCGCGGCGGCCTGAATGGTCCGCCGCGGCCCGTTTCCGGCTCGGCTCACCTGCCTCTCAGCCGGGAGGGGACCCTAGGGTGTTTCCGGCGGACACGTCCTAGTCAACGAGCCTGAGTACGCCGTAGTTGAAGCCTTTACGCCGGTAGACGACGCTCGGGGTGTCCTTCACCTCGTCGTGGAAGAGGTAGAAGTCGTGCCCGATGAGTTCCATCTCCATCAGCGCCTGGTCGATGCTCATCGGCTTTGCCCGGTGGTTCTTCTCCCGCACGATCACGGGAACGTCCCCTTGGGTGTCGAGTTCGACGAACTCGTCGGAGAAGCGGTTGTCGACTTCGACGCCGTCGATCTCCTCGTCGTCCCCACTGCGCTGGGCAGGGGCTGCCGTGGCTTTCGTCGCGTTGGGTGAGGGCAGGAGGTCTCCGGGGAGGTCAGCGGTCGCGGCCGCGACGGAGACGGGAGTGTGGTTGCCGCGGTGGACCTTGCGACGGTCCGCGGCCTTGCGGAGACGGGCCTCGACCTTGTCGAGGGCGAGATCGAGGGCGCCGTGACGGTCCACGGACGCGGCCTCGCTCCTGATGACAGGGCCGTCAGAGTGGATGGTCAGTTCAACCCGCTCGCGGACGTCAGCGAGCTTGGGGTTGCGCTCCTGGGACACCTCCACATCGACGCTCATGCCCTTCTTCTCCCACTTGGAGAGCCTGTCGAGCTTGTTCTCGACGTGCTGTCGGAACTTCTCACTCACACCGGTGCGTCGACCTTTGACGATGATGTCCATAGGACCCCCTTCATCGCGTGGCCGTCGTGAAGGCGACGGCCAGGCTGGCTCTGCTCCACCTCCCGCGGCGGGGAGGGGTGTGACGCGTTAGCCCCCTTCCGTCTGCACTCCGGGCGAATCCGGAATACCGCTCGGTTGGATGTGCGTATACCCATCAGAGGCAGGGTCATCACGCACCCCATCGACACGATTGCCTGAGGCCTCTGAACTGGAAAAGGGACGTTTGCCCCGCATTGGACACAGCACCCGGCAGGTGGGGCGCCGCGGAGTGAATGTCACGGAGGGACCGATTGGGGGTCCGCACCCCCGGAGCTCGCACTCCAGGAACGACGAACCCCCGCGCGTCGGCATGCCACCCGTCCGGCCGACCTGGTCTTCGTCCCCACATCCGCCTGCTGAGAGTGTCGCCGCTCTTATCCGCGACTACTGCTCTTCTCCCTGTCATGAGGGACATCGGGACCCTCCGCGGGGCAGGACTTACCTCTAAGGCGCACCGTGATCGGTCGACGAAAAGTCGCCTTACGTGGGCCGTTTCGCCTGCGCCTGGCATCGGCTTGCCGGCGTCGCTCCCCGGTGCTCCCAGGGACCTTGAAAATCCGGCGCAACCACGGACCCGGACGGGTGCCATACCTGGACCGTAACCTGTCCCTGCGCGCTTGTCAGGTAGCGATCAGGCACTCAACCAGCCAACAAACGACGCAAACCCCTGCGAACATGCGCCTTTCGCCTGTTCAGAGGGGTTTGTAAAACCTTCTTTCCGGCCGCTCCCCCGTGACCGGAGCCGCTAACGCCGTTGGGCGGGACCGTTCGGCCAGTACCACCGCGCCCGCCACCCGGGCCCCCTCTTCACGCAGCGCACGCGCGGCATCAGCGATAGTGGCACCGGTGGTAACGACGTCGTCAACGATCACCACCCGTCGCCCGCGCACCTCCGTTGCGCGGCTCGCTCCCTCACCGCTACCGGGACCGCCCCGGACCGCCCACCGAGCGCACCGGCCGCTCCGTGGCTCCGGCCGAACCGTGAAGGCGCCCCTGCGGTTCACCAGGCGCTCGGCCCGACCCAGCCCGACCTGTGGACGCACGTTACGCCGGTAGCGCAGCACCGGGGCCACGGTGGCCGACGCCGCACCGCCCGACCGGAGTGCGCACAGACGCGCCAGCCGGGAAACCGGACCGTTCCGGGCACCCGGCCCTCCGCGTGCGGGAACAGGCACCAGCAGCGTGTCCGGCGCCGCCCACCCCGAGGCCAGGTAGGCGGCGGCCAGGCGCTCCCCCAGCACTTCGGCGAGTTGCCCGTCCGCCCGCTCCTTGTAGGCGAGCAGGACCCGGCGACCGTATCCGGCGTAGGGCCCCGCCGCCCAGACCGGCGGGCAGTGCGCGCGCGGCACGCAGGGACGCGGTCGGCCCTCCAGCACCGTCCGGCAGTGACCGCACAGGGGCCCGCCCGGCCCGCCGCACCCCGCGCAGGGCACCGGCAGGAGCAGTTCGAGGAGAGCGTGGACGAGAGCGGTGAGAGCACGGACCACCCGAGAAGTCAGGCCGCGCGACCACCGACCGTGAGGGGCGCCGGTCCGCTGGTTCATGAATCCAGTTTCGGCCGTCCCCGCAGCTCACACCAGTGCCGATTCGCCGCCTGTGGACAACCCGTCGAAGACCTGACCCCTGACGGCTCGCCCCAGGACACCCGGAATCGAACACAAGAACGAAAGAGAGTCTAGGATGCTGCCCGAACCCTCATCCCCTGGAGCACACGCATGTCCCTGCACCACCTGGCGGTCACCAGCCACGTGCCGACGGAGGCCGCACGCTTTTACGACGCGGTCCTCCCCATCCTCGGCTACACCCGTGCCGCGGGCGAGGCGGAACCCCGTGTCTGGCACGGCCCCTCTCCGGAGATCCTGTTGTACGGGGTCGAGGGCCCGGACCGCTCTTCCCACACGCACGGGCGCCCGGGCTGGCACCACGCCGCCTTCCGCACCGCCGACCGCGACCGGGTCGAAGCCGTCCACAAGGCGGTGTGCTCCGGCGGCTGGACCGTCGTGCACCCACCCCGCGCGTATCCCGAGTACACCGAGGGCTACTACGCCGTGTTCGTAGAGGCTCCGGGCGGCCAGCGCCTGGAGTTCGCACACATACCATGATCCCTGGTACAGCTCCCGCCGCAGACAGGTTTCGGGTCAGCCCGGGAAGGTCGGAGATCCGCCCTCCACCACGTTCTGCCAGTTCAGAGGGTCGTTGGACACCCAGATATTGCCGTCGTCGGAACCCGCGACCAACGGCTGCCCGGGGGCTCCCGAGATGGTCACCATTCCGGCGGCCGGGGTTCCGGCGCTGGCCGCCGGCGTTCCGCCGTCCAGTGAGATCAGGAAGGCCTGGCTGGCGCCGCCCTCACGGCTCCCCAACGCGACCAACTGGTCGCTCGAACGCCACGCGACGCCGGTGACCTCCTCCAGTTCCTGGGCCAGGGTGATGAAAGAGGTCACCGTGACCTGGCCGTCGGAGTCCTCCTCCACACGGCCGACCTGCAGCGCCCGCTCCCCGTCCAGCTCGGTGATCACCGCGGCTCGGGTGCCGTCCCTGGAGATCTGGAAGTTCACCAGGGAGTGGTCTCGCAGCCCCGACACCTCGGCGCCGACCACCTCGTCGCCGTCGCGCAGCAACCAGAGGTCGGAGGAACCGGGCGGGGGCGGGTCCTCAGTACCCGATCCGCTGAGGTTGGGGTCGTCACCCGCCTCAGGGGAGTCGTTCTCCTCGTCGTCCTCTGCGTCTTCGCCGTCCTCGCCGTCCTCGTCGTCTTCCCTGGTCTCCTCGACGACCCAGAGGTCACCGTTCACATCCCAGGACAACTCGGTGAAAGTGCCGTCGCTGAGGACCTCCTCGGTCTCCGCGTCGGGACTGGCGAGGCCGGTGACGACCTCCCCGCTCGGGGTGATCCCCGCGATGGTGCTCTCGTCGAGCGACACCGCGAACCGGTCCAGCTGGATGTCCCCCGCACCCAAGGGCCCCGGGACCCGTTCAGCGTCGTCGAAGGTCTCGGCGTCCCAGTCGCTGGCGGACCACAGCTGGCCCTCGTACGTGTAGTAGGCGCGGATGTTGGCGGACGTGGCGCCGGGACTCACCGGCGCCCAGAAGTCGCTGCCCGGACGCGGCCGGTCGGAGCTGTCCCCGTCGGCCTGCGGGTAGGCGACCTCCTCGCCGTTGACCCGAAGGGTGAACTCCTGGATCTCGGGCAGCTGCCGTAGTGTCCAGGCGATCTGGGCGCCCATGCTGAACTCGTCGGCTTCGCCGACGCCGCTGACGTCGATCACGGCCCGCTCTTCGTCGACCTCCACAGTGGGTGTCGTCCCGTCCGGGAACGAGGACAGCACCGACGGACCCAACCAGTCCGTGGGCCCCACGATGAGCTTGCGCAGCAGGCGCTGGGCCAACTGGTCAGTGATCACCGGCAGGTAGACGGGGTCGGGGACGAGGGCCGAGCCCTCGGGGTTGAAGTAGTAGAGGTTGAACGGGTGGTGCGTGCGCTCGACGTCGAGCTGACTGAGGATGAGGTCGTCGGGCAGGTTCTGGATCCGCCACTCGCCCTCGGGGTCGTCGTCCTCGCGGGCCAGGCTGAAGGTCTCGTCGAGGAGGGTGCCGGGCTCCGCGGGGACGTACTTGCCGCTCTCGTCGATGACGGCCACCTGGGAGCTGAGCATCCGCACGGTCGCGCCGAGCCCGTCGCTGCTGACCTCCGCGTCGAGGTCGACTGCGTCCAGGTCGGCGAAGACCCGCACGGCACCGTCCGGCGACCACTCCTCCCCCATCTCGGGAAGCATGTAGCTGCGCGCGGCCTTGTGGTCCTCTTCGAAACTGCCCAAGTCCTTGAGGAAGCCGTCGACCAGGCCTTCGGGGCCGACCCCCGGCTGGGGTCCGGCGGGCAGGAGGCGCACATAGCTGCCGTACGGGTCGGAGGAGGTGTCCTCGGCCTCGCCGGGGACGACGGGGCCGGTCATGGGAACGGTCGTGCAGGCCCCCAGTGTCACGCAGGCGAGCGCGCCCGCGGCCGCGGTACGCGCGATCCGGACCAGGCGCCCTGGTCTCTCCACGTCGCTCACAGGGCCTCCTCTTCGTCGGCTCCGAGCCGACCCGTCTCCGGGCTCCTGGACTCCTCGTTACCGTTTCCGCCGTCCTTGTCGGTGAAGGCGGTGAAGTTGCGTCCCAGGGCGATCTCCGGCGGCACCAGCGGCAGCGGTGACCCGCGCAGTTCGGAGCCGGACCGGCGGGGCAGTGACAAGCGGAACTGCGACCCTTGACCGGGCATGCCCCAGGCCTGGAGCCAACCGCCGTGCAGGGCCGCGTCCTCCTTGGCGATGGACAGGCCGAGGCCGGTACCGCCCGTGGTGCGCACCCGCGAATAGTCGGCCCGCCAGAAACGGTCGAAGCACAGGTGCTCCTCCCCCTCCTTCAGCCCCACCCCGTAGTCGCGTACGGCCACGGCGATGGAGTCACGGTCCCCGGCGGCGTTGACCACCACGTCACGGCCCTCGCTGTGCTCGATGGCGTTGACGACGAGGTTGCGCAGGATGCGGTTGATGCGCCGGGTGTCGAACTCGGCGACGCAGGGCTCCGCCGGCAGGCGCAGGACGACCTTGATGCCGCGCCGCTCAGCGATCTGCTCGGCGTCACCGACCGCCTTCATCACGGAGTCACGGATGTCGGCGGACTCGATGCCCAGGGTTGCGGCGCCCGCGTCGTGGCGGCTGATCTCCAGCAGGTCCCCGAGCAGCTCCTCGAAGCGTTCCACCTGGCCTTGGAGCAGTTCCACGGAGCGCCGGTGTGAGGTGTCGAGCTCCTCGCGGTCGTCGAAGAGCAAGTCACCTGCCATGCGGATGGTGGTGAGCGGGGTCCGCAGCTCGTGCGAGACGTCGGAGACGAACTGGCGCTGGAGCTTCGACAGCTCCTCTAGCTCCTGGATCTTCTCCTGGAGGTTGCCCGCCATGTCGTTGAAGGACATGGCCAGCCGGGCGAGGTCGTCCTCTCCCTGCACGGTCATGCGTTCGGTGAGGTCGCCCGAGGCCAAGCGTTCGGCCGACTGCGCGGCGGAGCGCACCGGTGTGACCACCATGCGGGTGATCATGAACGCGATCACGCCGAGGAGTATCACCAACAGGACGGCGATCAGGGCCACCGTGCCCTGGACCAGGTCCAGGATCTCCTGTTCGTGCTGGAGCGGGAAGATGTAGTAGAGCTCGTAGGCGTGCGTGAGCTCAGCGCCCACCACCAGTGCGGGATCGGCGGATCCGTCCAGGTCGATCCGGGTGTAGGTGTGGTACTGCTGATCGGCGGCCTCGGACTGGCGGACCTGCTCGATCAGGCGGTCCGGGACGCTGTCGTTGACGCTCCCCTCGTCAACGGTGGCCCAGCCCCTCTCGTCACTCACCGACGGGAGGATCACCACGCCGTACAGGCCCGTTTCCCCGCTGCGGCTGGTCAGCTCACTCGCGATGTTGTTCAGGAGCCGGTCCCGGTCGCCGCCCTCGTTCTCCTGGAGCTCGGCCATTGCGTAGCTGAGACCCGCCCGGTGGTCGTTGACCGCGGCGTTGGTCTTGGCCTCCAGCAGACCGCCGCGCACTTCGGAGATCAGAACGTAGCCAAGCCCCGCCATGACCAGCAGGGACAGGACGAGCGTCGTGCTGATGACCCGGAGGTGCAGCGAACGGCGCCAGTTGGTGTGCACCCCGCGGACCAGCGCGCGGGCAGCCCGCTGCGCCAAGAGGTAGGCACGGGTCAGGCCGGAGTTGTTGTCGCGCCAGCGGCCGCCGTTCTCGGGCAGGCCGGGGGAAGGGACGGACGGCTCCGTGCTGGAGTCGGCCACCCGCCCCTCCTCGGGTTCGGACGCGGTCATGTGGGTCCCGGCCGGGTCAGGCGGTACCGGCCTTGTAGCCGACACCGCGAACGGTCACGACGACCTCGGGGTGCTCCGGGTCCTTCTCGATCTTGGCGCGCAGACGCTGCACGTGGACGTTGACCAAGCGCGTGTCGGCGGCGTGGCGGTAGCCCCAGACCTGCTCGAGCAGGACCTCGCGGGTGAAGACCTGGCGCGGCTTCCGGGCCAGGGCCACGAGGAGGTCGAACTCCAGCGGGGTGAGGCTGATCTGCTCGCCGTCGCGGCGCACGGCGTGCCCAGCGACGTCGATGGTGATGTCGCCGATCTGGAGGACCTCGGGCGCGGGCTCTTCGGTACGGCGCAGCCGCACACGCACACGCGCCACGAGCTCCTTGGGCTTGAAGGGCTTGACGATGTAGTCGTCGGCCCCCGACTCCAGACCAAGGACGACGTCGACGGTGTCGCTCTTGGCGGTGAGCATGACGATGGGAACCCCGGACTCGGCGCGGATCTGACGGCAGACGTCGATCCCGTCGGCCCCGGGCAGCATTAGGTCGAGGAGGACCAGGTCGGGCTTGGTCTCGCGGAAGGCCTCCAGGGCCTTGTCCCCGTCGTGAACGAACGAGGGCTCGAACCCTTCACCCCGCAACACGATGCCCAGCATCTCGGCGAGGGCGAGGTCGTCATCGACAACCAGTACACGTCCCTTCATCGGTGTATCCGGCGCCAGACGACCGCAACAGCCTCGATGACGGTGCGGGTCTCGGCGCCTACTCCTCTCTCCTGGAACACTCAAGCGGCGTCAGTGGTCGGTGCCCGCGTTCCCCACGTTGCGGGGAACTGCGTTCGACTCTCCCAACCTTGCCAGCTTCGGGCGGTGTTGGGAGAGCGGTCAGCGGTGTTGGGCCCTTTTGGACCGTTTTCGGTCGCCGGCGGCGTCGCCCCTGGCTAAGCAGCCCCGGAAAGCTTCGCGACTTGGCCGGTTGGTAACAGAAAGCATACAAAAGGAATGAAGTGCGTCGGTTGTCCTTGGACACACTCCAACACCGCTGAGGAGCAGTGGAACCGGCCGGTAGGTTGGTTTCCGACAGGTCAGAATTGGCGCGAAAACGTTCGCGCAGAGTCACCGAGCCTCACGGAGGGCGGGCTAGATGAGCCAGGAGGACGGCCGCCGGGACGAGCCGGAAGGCAGCCCGGACCACGAAGGGTCGCCCGAATCCGCACACCCCCCTGGGTCCGGCGGTTGGGCCGCACCCGGACAGGGTTCCCCGGCCGCTCCGCCGCAGGACGTTCACTCCACCAGTGATCAGGGTGCCGACGCGTACGGCACGCGCACGCCGAGCTTCGCCCCGCCGGAGCAGGGCCAGCAGCAGGACCCCCAGCAGTCCCCCGGCTACGGTCCGCCGCCCGGCCAGGGCTACGGCTCGCCCGGGTACGGGACGGCCCCGGGCTACGGGCCTCCGCCCGGGCAGGGCTACGGGCCCCAGGGCTACGGGCCCCAGGGATACGGGGCACCGGGGCCCGGCCGAACGGGGCACGGGCAGCCGCAACCGCCCAAGCCCGGGGTGGTCGCGCTCCGCCCCATGACACTCGGCGACATCTTCAACGGTGCCTTCAGCTACATCCGCAACAACCCGAAGACCACCTTCGGCTTGGCCATGATCGTCATGGCGGTCGCGACCATCATGAGTTCGGTCGCGTCGGTCTTCTTCCTCAACGACTACACGACCTTCCTCGACGAGGTCATGGCCGACCCCATGGCGGCCGACCCCACCGCACCGATCTTCCCGGTCTCCCCCGTCGTTATGGGCTTCACCTACCTCGGTGAACTCCTCATCTACGTGGGCGGGGCCGTCCTTCTCGGACTGCTCGCCGCGGTCGTGGGCATGGCCGTACTCGGCTACAAGCTCACCCCCGGTCAGGCGTGGGCGGCCGTGCGCGGCAGGGTCGGTGCCATCCTCGGTCTGGCCTTCATCAAGCTGGGCATCCAGCTGGTCATGGTCGTCGCCCTCGTCGTGGTCCTCTTCGTCGGGCTCTTCGCCGGGTTCATGGTCGGTGTCGAGGTCGGTGGTGGCGCCGGCCTGGCGGTCGGCTTCTTGGTACTGCTGGTCGGTGTCCTCGCCATCGGTGCCCCGTCCCTGTGGATCTGGATCCGCCTCTACTACGCCATGCCGCTGATCGTGCTCGAACGCCTCGGCCCGGGCCAGGCCATGGCCCGGTCCTGGCGGATCTCGCAGCAGAGCTGGTGGCGCACGCTGGGCTACTGGCTGCTGGCCGGCATCCTCGTCGCCGTCGTGAGCATGGTCCTGACCACGCCGCTGGCCCTCGTCGGCGGGCTCCTCACGTTCGTCGCGCCGGAAGCCCTGTGGGCACCGATCACGGCGGGTGTGATCACCTACGTGGGGAACGTGGTCGTCTACGCCATCGCCCAGCCGTTCGCGGCCGGTGTCAACACGCTGCTCTACATCGACCTGAGGATGCGCCGTGAGGGCCTAGACCTGAAGCTCCACCAGGCCTCACAGCGGGGTGAGACGGTCGGCCCGGAGATCTACCTGCCGGAGAACCGCACGTGAGGCCCCTCCTTGCCGCACCGGCGGAGGTGACCCGGGAGGAGGGCCGTCGGCGCGCCATCGAGGAACTGTCCGACCCCCTCTACGGTGAGCACGAGCCGTCACTGTTCGACCGCTTCCTCGCCTGGTTGGACGAGCTCCTGGGACGACTGGTCTCGGCCGGTGAGGGCGTCGTCCCGGGAGGCTGGCTCCTGGGCGTCGTCCTCCTGGTGATCCTGGTCCTGGTGATCGTGTTGATCGTGTACCTGCGCCCCTCCTGGAACCGCCGGGCCGGGGTGCCGCTCCACGAGGGGCAGGTCCTGTCCGCCACCGACCACCGGGCCGCTGCCGACCGGCACGAGGCCGAGGGCGCCTTCGCCGCCGCCGTGACCGAACGCCTGCGCGCGATCAGCGTGGACCTGGAGGAACGGACCATCGTGAGTCCCCGGGCGGGGCGTACCGCCACCGAGCTCGCCGACGAGGCCGCTACGACGCTCCCGGGTGAGGCCGCTGGCCTGCACGACGGCGCCCGTATCTTCAACGACGTGGCCTACGGCGACCGGGTCGCGACCGCCGAAGCCGTTCGGACGCTGCGCGAACTAGACGTCCGGCTGAGCGCGGCACGTCCCGAGTTCCCTGAGGCGGGGCTGTCCCGGCCCACGGCTCCGGGGCAAACCACGTCTTCGGAGCAGGAGGGGCGACGATGACGACCACCGCGCCGCCCGAACCGCGGGCAGGTACCTCCGCCGCGCCCCCTCCCGAGTCGACGTCCGCCGTCCGGCGCGTGTGGCGGGCCGGGCGCGCCCCGGCCGCCCTGATCAGCGCCTTGGTGCTGGTGGCCGTCCTGCTGTCCCTGGGCAGCGAGCAGTTCCCGAGCGGCTACTTGGAGCCCGGCAACCCCGAACCCACCGGGTCGCGGGCCCTCCTCCAGCTCGTCGAGCAGGACTCGAACGTCACCGTCACCCGCTCCTCCGAGGACGCGGCCAGTGCCGTGGAGCGTGCGGGCGACGACACGGTGCTCGTGGTCTTCCTCGACCACCGTCTACTCCCCGAGGAACTGGAAGGCTTGGCGGAGCTGGAGGCCGACACCGTGCTGGTGCAGCCCTCCCTGCGCTCCCTCTCGGCCTTCGCGCCCGGTGCCGACATGACCGGGCGGACCGACGAGGACAACCTGGACCCCGAATGCTCCCTGCCCGCCGCGGAGGCGGCCGGGACAGCAGGGGTCGGCGGTGAGCTGTACTCGGCCGAGGGCGACGGTGCCTCCGGCTGTTACCCGGCCTCCGGCGGTTCGGCGCTGATCGAGGTGGACGCCCCCGACGGGACCACCACGACCGTGCTGGGCGCCGGCAGCCCGCTGACCAACCGCGACCTGGACTCCCAGGGCAACGCGGCACTCGCGTTGAACCTGCTCTCCGCCGAAGACGTGGTGTGGCTGCGCCCGAGCGTCCCCGAATCGGTCGGCAGCGCCGACCTGTGGGATCTCCTCCCCTTGGGTCTGCGCTGGGCTCTGGCCCCGCTGGCGCTGACCCTGCTGTTGTTCGCGGTCTGGCGCGGACGGCGGATGGGTGCGCTCGTGCCGGAGTCCCTCCCCGTCGTGGTGCGTGCCTCGGAGACCACCGAGGGCCGTGCCGGGATGTACCAGTCCCGTAAGGCACGGGACCGGGCCGCGGCGGCGCTGCGAGCAGGCTTCCTGGAGCGTTCGCTACCGAAGCTGGGCCTGCGGTCCGACGCGGGGGCGGACGCGGTGGTGACCGCCGTGTCCGGACGCACCGGGGACGACCCCCAGGCGCTGCGGCAGGTGTTGTACCCCTCGGTTCCGGACCCTTACGCAACGGACGACGACGCGATGCTGCGTCTCTCCGGCAAACTCGACGAGCTCGCCGGGAAACTGCGGTGAGCCCGGCCGCCGCGCCGACCGGGCGCCCCGGCAGCGCCCCCCACAGACAAGATCAGACCACCGAGGTATCGAGAGAGGTAGACGGCACGTGAACGCCTTCACACCCGAGGCACTGCCATCCGCCGAAGAGGCACGGGCGTCCCTGACCGCCCTGCGCCGCGAGGTGGCCAAGGCGGTCGTGGGCCAGGACGAAACGGTGACCGGCCTGGTCGTGGCATTGCTGTGCCGCGGCCACGTGCTGTTGGAGGGCGTGCCGGGTGTCGCCAAGACACTGCTCGTTCGCACGGTTTCGCAGGCCCTGTCCCTGGACCACAAGCGGGTGCAGTTCACCCCGGACCTGATGCCGGGCGACGTGACGGGTTCGCTCGTCTACGACCAGCACACCGCGAAGTTCGAGTTCATGCAGGGTCCGGTCTTCACCAACCTGCTGTTGGCCGACGAGATCAACCGCACCCCGCCCAAGACCCAGGCCTCGCTGTTGGAGGCCATGGAGGAGCGGCAGGTCACCGTCGAGGGCCGGCCGGCCGCCCTTCCGGATCCGTTCATGGTGGCCGCCACCCAGAACCCGGTGGAGTACGAGGGCACCTATCCGCTGCCCGAGGCCCAGCTGGACCGGTTCCTGCTGAAGGTGACCATCCCGCTTCCCGAGCGCGCCGCCGAGGTGGACATGCTGGGCCGTCACGCCGCCGGATTCGACCCGGGCAACCTCGCCGCCGCCGGTGTGACCGCGGTGGCCGGCGCCGCCGATTTGCAGGCCGCGCGGCACTCGGTGGCCCAGGTGCGGATCGCCCCCGAGGTCCTCGGCTACATCGTGGACCTGTGCCGGGCCACCCGCTTCTCGCCGTCCCTCCAGCTGGGCGCCTCGCCCCGCGGTGCGACGGCGCTGCTGCGGACCAGCCGTGCGTGGGCATGGCTTTCCGGTCGCGACTACGTGACCCCGGACGACGTGAAGGCCTTGGCCAAGGGCACCCTGCGGCACCGCATCGGGCTGCGTCCGGAGGCCGAACTGGAGGGTGCCACCACCGACGGCATCCTGGACGGTGTGCTGGCCTCCGTCCCGGTGCCGCGCTGATGGTGGTCACCGGCCGGGCCGCGCTGCTTGCGCTCCTCGCGACGGGCGCTGTGGCCATCTCCGGCGCGATCGGCGAGACCATCGCCTACGCCGCCGTGGGCCTGGTGGTGCTGCTCGTCGTGCTGGACGTGCTGTTGGCGACCGGCCCGAGGCGGCTGCGACTCTCCAGGGAGGGCGATACCTCCCTGCGGCTCGGCGACTCCGCCGAGGTGTACGTGACGGTGGTCAACCCGACCAGGCGGCGGCTGCGCGGTTCGGTCCGCGACGCCTGGCCGCCGAGCTCGCGCTCCGAGCCCCGCCGCCAACAGCTTCGGGTATCCGCCGGTGAACGGCGCCGTGTCCGAACCACGCTCACACCGACCCGGCGCGGTGACGCCCGGTCCGCAGGGGTGACGGTGCGCAGTATCGGCCCCTTGGGGCTGGCCGGACGGCAGCGCACGCTCCCCGCCCCGTGGTCGGTCCGGACGCTGCCGCCCTTCCACAGCCGCAGGCACCTGCCGGGCAAGCTGTCCCGGCTGCGCGAACTGGAGGGACAGCACACGGCGATGGTGCGCGGCCAGGGCAGTGAGTTCGACTCGCTGCGCGACTACGTACCCGGCGACGACGTGCGGTCCATCGACTGGCGTGCCACCGCCCGCAACGACGGCGTGGTGGTGCGGACCTGGCGGCCCGAGCGGGACCGGCGCATCCTGGTCGTGCTGGACACCGGGCGCACCTCGGCGGGACGCGTGGGCGACACCCCCCGGCTGGACCACGCCATGGACGCCGCACTGCTGTTGACGGCGCTCGCCGGGAAGGCGGGTGACAGGGTGGACTTCATGGCTTACGACCGCGCGGTCCGCGCCCAGGTGAAGGCTTCGGGCAAGGGCAGCCAGGTGCACCGGGTCGTGGAGGCCATGGCGCCGCTGGAGGCGGAGCTGGTGGAGTCGGACCCGGCCGGGATGGTGAGCGCCGTCATGGTGCAGGGGCGGGCCCGCAAGCTCGTGGTGCTGCTGACCGACCTCAACGCCACTTCGTTGGAGGAGGGCCTGCTGCCGAAGCTTCCGGTGCTCTCCTCGCACCACCTGCTGATGGTCGCGGCGATCAAGGACCCGAAGGTAGAGGCGATGGCGGCCGAGCGGGGCAGCGCGGACGCGCTGTACCGGGCTGCCTCGGCGGAGCGCACGCTGAGCGAGCGGCACCGGGTCACCACCGAGCTGCGCCGGATGGGTGTGGAGGTGGTCGACGCCGACCCCGACCACATCGCCCCGGCCCTGGCCGACGCCTACATCAACCTCAAGGCCCAGGGCCGGCTGTAGCCGCGGGCACGACGCGGGGGCGCCCTACCCGGAGAGCGGATGGGCGCCCCCTGCGTGCACCATGGGAGCCATGACGCCACCCCCCGATGCCCCATCCCCCAAAGGCAACAGCGCGCGCGGCGATGTCTACGGGCAACTGATCCAGGCGCGCGACATCCACGGCGGCGTGACCGTGAACGCGCCGCAGGCGCCCGCTCCGGTCGCCGACGTGTCCCTGGACCCTCCGCGGCCCGCGACCGCCGTGCGCGGCCGTACGGAGCTACTGGCGGGCTTGCGGGCGGCGATGGAGCGCGGCGCACCGGTCCCGCACGTGCTGACCGGCCCGGGAGGGTTCGGCAAGACCACGGTGGCGGCCGCACTGGCCGAGCACGCCCGCTCTGCAGGGTGGACGGTCTTCTGGGTGCGCCCGGACGCGATCCTGCCGAGCATGCTGGAGGTCGCCGTGGAGCTGGGCGGCTCCCGGCAGGAGGCCGAGCAGTTCAAAACGGCTCCCCGCCAAGCCGCCCGCTGGGTCTGGCGCCACCTGGACCAGGCCCAGCGGCCGTGGCTACTGGTGATCGACAACGCCGACCGCCCGGAGGAGTTGGACCCCGAGAACCGGCCCGGAGAGCAGCGCGGTTGGATGCGCGCTAGCCCGGGAGGGTTCGTGCTGGTCACCAGCCGAGTGGACGACCCCGCGCTGTGGGCGCCCGCGAAGGTCCACCGGGTGGACGTTCTGGAAGGCGAGGACGCAGCCACGGCGCTGGCCGACCACGCGGGGACCGAAGACTTGCCAGGCGCCGATGAGCTCGCCGAGCGCCTCGGCGGAGTACCGCTTGCGCTCTCCTTGGCCGGACGCATCCTGGCTACCCACCAGATCCTCTTCCCCGATGCCGGCTCCTTGTTGGCGCGGGTCCAGGACGACATATCCAAGCTGGACCACCTCGCCACCCCCTTCGTCTCCCACGAGGACGACAGCGAGCGGCGAACTCTCTCCGGGGTATGGGACCTGTCCTTGAGCTTGGTGGGACAGCGGAACCCACGAGCCGTGCCATTGCTGAAGGTCCTGGCCCTACTTGGAACGGAGAACCAGGAGATTCCCGTGCGAAGGCTCTCCGTCCCGGCACTGCGGGGCGGGGTCTTCGATACCCCGGAGTCCCCGTTGGACGAGGTGGGCTTGGTGCAAGCAGTGAATAATCTCGTGGTGCACGGCCTGGTCACCACCTGCACCTCCAAAGGCGAGCCCGTGGTGAAGCTGCATCCGCTGGTAGCCGAGACAACCCTGGGCGGCCTCAGCGAGGAGCACACGCCTGTCTTGGAAGCAGCGGAGTCGTTGCTCGCCCACCGACGCGAACACGACCCGTTGCTGGAACTCAGGGCATATGTCGCCCTACTCAACCAACGCGCGCGCCTCAACTCCGAGAACCGCTCTTCCATCGCTCAGACAACGAACCTGATGGTGACGAGCATGTTCCTCCAGCACGGAGAGCTACTGCGTCTCATGCACCTCACGGGCCTGTACGAGTTGGCCGAGGATTTGGGCTCGGGCATGGCAGCAGCTGCTGAGGAGAGCTACGGCCCCCGACACACGGCCTCCCTCCGGGCGCGGCACCAGCTCGCAGAGGCCTGGCTCGAACAAGGGAAGGTCGCCGAAGCCGAGGAAGAGTACCTGGACCTGGTCGAGCTCAACACCACCCATCACGGACCCGAGCACGACAACACCCTCGATGCCCGGTTCATGCTCGCCCTTATCGCACTTCGCCGGGAGCAGTGGAGTGAGGCCTCCGCCGAGTTCCGCGCTGTGCGGGAGGTCGGGGTGAACTCGCACGGCCCCGAGGACCGCCGAGTCCTCCTCGCCCAGGAGAACCTGGCCTACGCCACCATGCGCCAGGGCGACCTGATCGCAGCGGAGCAGGGGTTCGCTGAGGTCAGGGCGATGCGGGCAAACACCCTCGGCGAGCACCACACGCTGACCGGGCAGGCCGACTTCTACCTGGGCCGGGTGGCCTTCGAGGCCGAAGACCACAGCAAGGCACGGGAAGCGTTCGCGCGCTGCTTGGGTATCCAGGAGCGTGCTTTGGGCCTGGAGCATCCGGATACCGAGAACGCCCGGAGATGGCTGGAGCAGGTCACCCCGGTTGAGTGACCACCGTGTGCGCTCGGAGCCGGGGCGCTCGGGCGAAGGCCCGCCACTCGCTCGTGCCGAACTCGAGCCACTCCCGGTGCGGGTGAATGGAGTCGCGCACCCGCACAACGGGAGCGTCGAACGCCACTTCGACGCAGTGACCGGTCTCAGCAGAGCTGTAGCTGCTCTTGAACCAGTGGGGGGTGTTCTCGCTCATGGCACCGATACTGACACGGGACCGTTGCTTTGTAAGGGTTTCGGGGATTCCGGTCGGATCAGGCCACCGGGACCGCCGCGGGGGCGTCCTCGATGTCGCCGGTCTCGCCCTCCTCATGGGCCTTCTTGCCCACGGTGAACACGTAGGCGAGGAACAGCACCTGGGCGACCACGCCGATACCGATGGCGACCCACGTATTGGTGACCCAGCCGGTGACCAGGCCCTCGATGAGGCCCGAGATGAACAGCACCACCACGAGGCCCAGCACCACGGCGATGGCCGCGCGGGCCTCCTCGCCGAGGGCGCGCAGGCGGGTCCGGTCGCCCGGGGAGATCAGCGACCAACCGATCTTCAGCCCCACACCCCCGGCCACGAACACGGCGGTGAGCTCCAACAGGCCGTGCGGGAGGATCAGCGCGAAGAACACGTCGCCCCGGTCGAGCGCGAACATCATGCCCGCTGCGGAGCCGAGGTTGACCGCGTTGAGCAGCAGCACGCCGAGTGTCGGCACGCCGAAGGCCACACCGAAGATGATGGCCTGGGCCGACACCCAGGCGTTGTTGGTCCACACCTGGGCCGCGAAGGAGCCCGCCGGGTTCTCCACGTAGTAGTTGGCGAAGTCGTGCTCCACGTAGCGCGCGATGGACTCGGGGGTACCCAGGGCCGCCAGGACGTCGGGGTTGGTGGCGATCCACACACCCGTCACGGTGGACACCGCGAGGGTGCCCGCGCTGACACCGATCCACCACCAGCGCAGGCGGTACAGCACGGCGGGAAACACCCTGGTGAAGAAACCGATCACATCGCCCCACCCGGAGGAGTGCGTGCCGGTGACCGCGGACCGCGCCCGGGCCACCTGGGTGGAGAGCCGTGCGGCCAGCGCCGGGTCCTGTGCCGAGGAGCGCACCACCGACAGATGGGTGGAGACCCGCTGGTACAGATCGACGAGCTCGTCGATCTCCTCACCTGTGAGCGAACGGCGCCTGCGCACCAGTTCGTCCAGCCGTTCCCACTCCCGGGCGTGCGCCGCGGCGAACACGTCGATATCCACGTATCGGACACTACTGGATCGGGCGCTGGGAACCGCGTCCGGTGCGAACACGCCCTCCTGACTGGCGGGTAGTGTCAAGGAGACGGTTTCAGACACCCGGCAAGGGAGCGTGTACTGGTGTCCAGTCCCGGCAGCGGCGAGATCCGCGGCGACGTGTACGGCGCAACGCCGCTGGTCACGGGCGACGCGGTGATCCTCGAACTGCGACCTGCCGGGTTCGCCACACGTGCCGCCTCACTCGCCATCGACGTCCTCGTACAGGTCATCACGCTGCTCGCGATGGCGGTCATCGTCTCCTGGATCGGGGTGACGGTCGACCCCGCCGCGACCGCGGCCATTTCGCTGACCCTCTCCATCCTCATCATCGTCGGCTATCCCACCGCGTTCGAGACCATCTCGCGCGGACGCTCCCTGGGCAAGATGGCCCTGGGACTGCGCGTGGTCGGCACCGACGGCTCACCGGAGCGCTTCCGCCAGGCACTGGCCCGCGCACTCTCATCGGTGGTGGAGATCTGGATGACAACGGGGGTCGTCGCGCTCATCACGTCGATGATCAACCGCGACGGCCGCAGGGTCGGCGACTTCGTGGCCGGAACCATGGTGGTCGAGGAGCGCACGGGCAGGCGCCGCGACGCGGTCATCCCGATGCCGCCGCACCTGGCCGCCTGGGCCGCCGGAAGCGAGCTGTCCCGGCTGAGCCCGGAGACCGCGAACGCGGCCCGTCAGTACGTGCTGCGCTACGGCGAGCTCGCCGAGCACACCCGGCACGAGATGGGCATCCAGCTGGCCGACTCGGTCGCCGCCCAGGTCAGCCCGCCCCCGCCGCCGGGGACCACACCGCCGTTCTTCCTGGCCGCCGTGCTCGCCGAGCGCCGACGCCGCAGCTTGGCGGCCATGGGCCAGGGACAGGGCCAGCAGGCGCCGTACCCGCCCCAGAACCCCTACCCCGCCCCCGGTGGGCAGCAGGCCCCGCACCCCGGCCAGTACCCGAGCCAGGGCGCTCCCGGCCAGTACCCGGGAGCGCCGCACTGAGCGGACTCCCATGCATCTGGGCCTCCCAGAAATGAGAAACCCCTCACAGGCGCGGCTTTCGGGAGCTAGGTTCGAGCCATGCCCCTCAAGGTCCGCGAGATCATCAAGCTTATCGAGGCCGACGGCTGGGTACTGCACCGAACGCGCGGGAGCCATCGACACTATGTCCACCCAGCCAAGCCCGGTGTGGTCACTGTCGCGGGAAACCACAGCCGTGACTTGCCTCCGGGTAATGAGCGAAGCACCCTTAAACAGGCGGGTCTCACATGGAGGTAGCGATGCGCACTTTCGCGGTCATCATCGAGCGGGCCGAAGACGGCGGATACGGTGCTTGGTCCCCTGACCTCCCAGGTTGCGTGGCCCTTGGGGAAACGGAAGCGGAAGCACTCCAACAGATGCACGAGGCTGTGCGGGGACACCTGGAAGTCCTTCGCGAGCGCGGTGAAGCCTTCCCCGAGCCCACAACGGTCGCGGCGACAACGTTGACGGCGGCCTGAGGCCGGGCCGCACTGAGCGGACCCGCTCAGGCGTGCCAGGAGTTCAGGTAGGCCTTCTGGTCCGCGGTGAGTACGTCGATCCCCACACCCATGGAGGCGAGTTCGAGCCGGGCCACCTCGTTGTCGGTCTCCTCCGGCACGTCGACCACCCCCGGTTCGAGCTCCGTGTGCGCCTTGGCCAGCCATTCCGCGGTGAGCGCCTGCACGGCGAACGACATGTCCATGACGGCCGCGGGATGGCCCTCGGCGGCGCCCAGGTTGACCAGGCGCCCCTCGGACAGCAGGAGGAGTCGGCGCCCGTCGGCGAACACGTACTCGTCCGCGTGCTCGCGCACGCCGTGTTTGACCTCCACCGCCAGTGTGTCCAGTGCGTTCAGGTCGATTTCGAGGTCGAAGTGGCCCGAGTTGGCGAGGATCGCGCCGTCCCGCATCTCGGCCAGGTGCTCTCGGCGGATCACGTCGCGGTTGCCGGTGGCGGTGACGAAGACGTCCCCGACCGGTGCGGCGGTGTCCATGGTCGCGACCGTGTACCCCTGCATCACGGCGTCCAGCGCCTTGACCGGGTCCACCTCGGTGACAACCACGTTCGAGCCCATGCCACGGAACCGTTCCGCCAGGCCGCGCCCGCAGTAGCCGAACCCGGCCACCACGACCGTCCGCCCGGCGAGGAGGGTGTTCGTGGCGCGCAGGACACCGTCCACGGTGGACTGCCCGGTGCCGTAGCGGTTGTCGAACATCCGCTTGGTACGGGTGTCGTTGACCGCGACCATCGGCAGCCGCAGCTCCCCCTCCGCGCTCATCCTGCGCAGCCGGATGACGCCGGTGGTGGTCTGCTCGCAGCCGCCCAGGAGGTCGCGCAGGAGTTCGGGGCGGTCGCCGTGCACCGTGTTGACCAGGTCGCACCCGTCGTCGAGCAGCAGCTGCGGACGGGACTCCAGGACCGTGATCAGGTTGCGGTCGTAGGAGGCAGTGTCCATACCGGCCCAGGCGTGTACCGCCACCCCGTACTCGGTGACCAGCGCGGCGGCGGTGTCGTCCTGTGTGGACAGCGGGTTGGACGCGGCGAGCCACACCTCGGCCCCGCCCGCGCGCAGGGCGCGGATCAGGTTCGCGGTCTCGGCGGTCACGTGCAGGCATGCGGCTACCCGCAGCCCCTCCAGCGGCCGTTCGGCGGCGAAGCGCTCGCGGACGCTGCGCAGGACGGGCATGGCGCGTTCGGCCCATGCGACGCGGCGGACCCCGGCCTGCGCCAGGCCGAGGTCCGCCACCTCGTGTGAGGGGAGTGTCATCTGTGGAAGGACTCGCCCTTGATAGCGGTGGTGGTTAGTAGCGGTAGTGGTCGGGCTTGTACGGGCCCGCCACGTCGACGCCGATGTAGGCGGCCTGCTCCTTGGTGAGCTCGGTCAGCTTGACGCCGAGCGCGTCCAGGTGCAGACGCGCGACCTTCTCGTCCAGGAGCTTCGGCAGCGTGTACACCTCGGTGGGGTACTCCTCCTGCTTGGTGAACAGCTCGATCTGCGCGATGACCTGGTTGGTGAAGCTGTTGGACATCACGAAGCTCGGGTGGCCGGTGGCGTTGCCCAGGTTGAGCAGGCGGCCCTCGGAGAGCACCAGAACGGACTTGCCGTTCTCGAAGGTCCACTCGTGGACCTGCGGCTTGATCTCCTTCTTCTTGATGCCGGGGATCTTCGCCAGGCCGGCCATGTCGATCTCGTTGTCGAAGTGGCCCACGTTGCCGACGATCGCCTGGTGCTTCATGCGCGCGATCTGGTCGGCCATGATCACGTTGAAGTTGCCGGTGGTGGTGATGAAGATGTCGGCGGTGTCCAGCGTGTCCTCGAGGGTGGCGACCTCGTAGCCGTCCATGGCCGCCTGGAGGGCGTTGATCGGGTCGATCTCGGTGACGATCACCCGGGCGCCCTGGCCGCGCAGGGAGTCGGCCGAGCCCTTGCCGACGTCGCCGTAGCCGCAGATCACGGCGACCTTGCCGCCGATGAGGACGTCGGTGGCGCGCATGATGCCGTCCGGCAGCGAGTGGCGGATGCCGTACTTGTTGTCGAACTTGCTCTTGGTGACCGAGTCGTTGACGTTGATCGCCGGGAAGGACAGGCTGCCGTCACGCTGCATCTCGTACAGGCGGAGCACACCGGTGGTGGTCTCCTCTGTGACGCCCTTGATGCCCTGGGCGATCTTGGTCCACTTGCCGGAGTCCTTCTTCAGGCTCTCCTGGAGCAGGGTCAGGACGACCTCGAACTCCTCGCTGTCAGCGGTGGAGGGGTCCGGGACCGCACCGGCTTTCTCGAAGTCGGCACCCTTGTGGACGAGCATGGTGGCGTCGCCGCCGTCGTCGAGGATCATGTTGGGACCCTCGGCGCCGGGCCAGGTCAGCGCCTGCTCCGTGCACCACCAGTACTCCTCCAGCGTCTCGCCCTTCCAGGCGAAGACCGGGACGCCCTTGGGGTCGTCCACGGTGCCGTCGGGGCCGACCACGGCGGCGGCCGCGGCGTGGTCCTGGGTGGAGAAGATGTTGCAGCTCACCCAGCGCACCTCGGCGCCAAGGGCGACGAGGGTCTCGATGAGGACGGCTGTCTGTACGGTCATGTGCAGCGAGCCCATGATGCGGGCGCCCGCGAGGGGCTTGCTCTCCCCGTACTCGGCCCGAGTGGCCATGAGGCCGGGCATCTCGTGCTCGGCGAGACGGATCTCGTCACGGCCGAACTCCGCGAGGGAGAGATCGGCGACCTTGAAGTCGAAAGCCATGCGTTCCTCAATCGTCTGGTCGTGGTTGCGAGACCACTCTAGGCCCGCGGCTGCCGATCGAGCACAAAGCTCACACTGGGATGTCAGATTTACGCGAATCGGCCTCGAAGATGCCTTAGAGTCACCTGCATGGCCGCCCTCGACGACGACCCTACGCCGACCGGACCCGACCCGTTCCCGGTCCCCATCTCCGCGGCCGCCGAGCGCGTCGGCAGCACCGCGCGCATGCTGCGCTACCGCGAGGGCCTCGGTCTGCTCCCCCGCACGCAGGAACAACCCACGGGCCGCGGCCACCGGCACCGCCGCTTCACCGAGGAGGACGTGCGCACCATCGAGGGCGGACTCGAGCTGGAGCGAGAGTTCGACATCCCTCCCGCGGCATTGGCCTTCGCCCTCAGGGTGCTCGCCGAACCGGACGTGCTGGCGCGCGTCCGTGCACACGGTGAACGCCTGGGCCGACTGGCCGCGGCACCCACCCGGGCCTTGGACTTCGAGAAGGAGAAGGCGATGCGCCTACTCCACGCGCGCCGCCCGGGCAACACGACCACCGGGACGCCCACGAAGCACTCTGGTTGACGCAGGGCAGCGGCCGTCACCGGACACCCAGACCAACCGTTCGGCATGTTTTGGCAAACAGCCCACGGGCTACGGAGACACCGTGGACAGCCAACTCGGCGGCGCGGTCTGGGAGTCTTTCCCCGGGCGCGTGCGCGAAGACCTCAGGGACGTCGACCGCCTGCGGGCGGTCTGGGCCAAGCAGCGCCAACGCCAGCCCTTGGACGTGCACGGAGCCGCGCGGCGCGCGCTGACGCACGAACGCGTCCGGGAATGGGGCGGTGGCGCGGAGCTCACCGAACTGCTGCTCGCCGACCCTTCCGTGTCCGAACCGCTGACCGCTCAGCACATCGCCGAACTCGCGAGGTCGTCCGCTGAGCTGCCCGAGGACTACCCCCTGCGCCCGGCTGCCGCGCCCCTGTCCTTGGACCACGCCGGTGTACTCGCCCGAGCCGCCGTGATCCCCGCCCATCCGGTGGTGCGTGCCGCGCACACCTACGCCGAGTGCGCGCGCCTGATGGCGGAGCCTGACGAGGACGAGCCGAACGAGTCGGATCCGCCCTGGGCGCTGCCGTGGGTACTGGCCTCGCGGGTCCTGCAGCGCGCCGACTTCCCTCCGCTGCTGCTCGACCGGCGCACGCCGCCCCCCGAACCGTGTAGCAAGCAGGAGCCCGCTGACCAGCTCGCCACACTGGTCTCACACCTCGCACGGCTGGTCACCGGTGCCCTGCGCGGCGAACTCGGCTGGAGCGCGGAATCGGAGCCCGGGCCGAGTGTGCCGGTCCCGCCGCTGGCGGCGGTGACGCGCCGCCGGGTCCTGGAGTACGTGCGTTCCCGGCGCGACCCGGTCGCGCTCATCCTGCGTGCTCTGGACCCCGAGGCGAGTGCCATCGTCTCCTCGGGTGACGACAGCGGCCCGGTCGCGGGTCCGCCGAGACCGCGGCCTGCGGAACCTGCCCTGTTGGCGCCGGGCGCCGCCCACTGGTGGACCTGCCTGGAGCTGGTCGTGGGCGAGGCCTCGCTGTGCTTGTACGTGGTGGTGCAGGACGTGGGCAGTCCGCCCTCGGGGGTACTGGCGGTGACCGCGGACGCGCGCCTGACCACCCCGGATGGGGTTTGGGACGCGTTGGAGATGCCCAGGACCGACAGTGTCACGGTGATGCCCACGGACTGCGTGGACGACCGCTGGCCCCAGGTGCGCGACCTGGTCGACGAGGCGGTGTCGCGTTCCATGAACGAACTCACCCGGGTCTGACGCCCCGCGCCCGCACCCGGCACGGACCACTCATGCCCGGTACGGCCCGCTCAGCCGCCGATCCACAGGATCAGCAGGAGCAGCAGCAGGATGATGATGGTGATCAGCACCGCGGGGATCACCCAGCCCTGCTGGAGGACGGAGTCCTGCTGGTCCGGCCGCGGGTAACGCACGCCGGGCGCGAAGGTCTGGTTGGGGTTCATCCCGCCGGTCATCATCGGGTTGCCGCCCTGGCGCATGCCGTGCTGCGGGTATCCCGGCATCCCCGGCCGCGGGTTCGACGTGCCCGGCTGCGCCCCGAATCCGCCGTGCCGCGGGTCGGAGCTCATCGGGTGCCCCATCTGGCCCGGCCGCGGGTTGGAGACACCGGGGTTGGCCATGGGGTTGGAGACACCGGGGTAGCCCATCGGGTTCGGGTGAGAGGTCCCCGGGGCGCCGTAGGGGTTCGGGTTCGAGATCCCGGGGCCCTGGCCCAGGCGCGGGTCCGAGACCCCCGGCGGGTAGCCCATCCCGGGCTGGGCGCCGGTGGGCGGGTGCTGTGGGGCCTGCGGCTGTACCGGCGGGAGCTGGTTGCCGTTGAGCAGACCGGTCTGGGCGACCTGCTCACCCTGCTTCAGCGCGTCCGCGGTGTCGGAGGACTCGTCCGGTCCGTCGTGGCCCAGCAGCCGCATGAGCAGTGTCTGGGCGTTGGGCCGCTTGGCAGCGTCCTTGTCCAGGCACGACTGGATGATCGGGTGCAGCGTGTCGTCGATGCCCTCCAGATCCGGCGGTGCGCTGACCACGCGGTGCACCACGGCCGGAACGGTGTCGGAACCGAAGGGCGCGCGGCCGGTGGAGGCGAAGGCCATCACACAGCCCCACGCGAAGATGTCGCACTTGTCGGTGATCCCGCGCCCCTCGATCTGCTCGGGCGCCATGTAGGAGGGCGTGCCGACGATCGAGTTCGTCATGGTGGCGGTGCCGTCGTCGACGCGGGCGATACCGAAGTCGATCACACGCGGCCCGTCCGGGCCGAGCAGCACGTTGCCGGGCTTGAAGTCGCGGTGGACGATCCCCGCCTTGTGGATGGCCACGAGCGCCGTCGCGGTGGAGACGGCCAGCCGCTGGAGCGAGGACCCCCGCACCACGCTGCCCTTGGCGACGGTCTCCTGGAGGTCCTTGCCCGGCACGAACTCGCTGACCACGTAGGGCGGGTCCCCGTCGAGCTGGGCGTCGATGATCGCGGCGGTGCAGAAAGAGGCGACCTTCTGGGCGGCGCGGACCTCCTTCTCGAACCGCTTGCGCAGGTCGGCGTCCTCGGACCACTGGTCGTTGAGGACCTTGACCGCGTACTCCTCGCCGTCCTGGTCCTCAGCGAGGTACACGACCCCCTGGCCACCCTTCCCGAGGCGTCCAGTCACGCTGTAGTCGCCGAACGCGGAGGGGTCGCTCGGCAGTAGCGATTCGGGACCGGGCATCGAAGTCCTCCAGGGAGGTCGTCATGAGCGGGGGCGCGCACAACCAGGGTACGGGTACGGGTCGCCGGGTATGCCGCGTGCGGCCTACGGCACCCGAAAGGGTGCCCCTTACCCTGGCGTATCCCTTATGACTACCGGAACCGGCAGAACGTTCCGTCCCACCTCGAACCTTTTTGGTTCCTCAACCGATTTTGCGCGCCTCGTCGACCAACAGGACCGGGATACCGTCCCGGATCGGGTAGGCCAGTCCGCTCTCGTCGCAGACCAGCTCGTCGGTCTCGGAGTCGTGGCGCAGCGGCGCCTGGCTCTGCGGGCAGGCCAGGATCTCCAGCAGCCAGCCATCGATCTTCGTGCTCATGGTTCTCGTTCCTCGTGTGATGGCCCGGTCGGGAGCGGGACCGCGTCTAGCTTCGGACGATGTCCAGGACTTCGTCGCACAGGCGTGCGACGGCGGCGTCGTCGGCGGCCTCCACGTTGAGCCGCAGCAGCGGTTCGGTGTTGGAAGCCCGCAGGTTGAACCACGCCCCGTCGGGCAGGGAGACGCTCAGTCCGTCGAGTTCGTCGACGGTGGCCCCGTCCCTGGCCTCAAACGCCCCGCGCACCGCAGCCATGCGCCCGGAGGCGTCGGCGACCTTGGAGTTGACTTCGCCCGAGGCCGCGTACCGGGAGTACTCCTCCGTGATCTCCGACAGCGGACGGTCGTCCTTGCCCAGGACCCGGAGGACGTGCATGGCCGCGAGCATACCCGTGTCGGCCTTCCAGAAGTCCCGGAAGTAGTAGTGGGCGGAGTGCTCTCCACCGAAGATCGCGCCGGTCTCAGCCATCGTCGCCTTGATGTAGGAGTGGCCGACCCGCGTGCGGACGGGGTTCCCGCCCCGTTCCGCGACGATCTCCGGGACCGCTGCGGACGTGATGAGGTTGTGGATGACCGCGGCGCCGGGTTCGCGCTTGAGCTCCTCCGCGGCGACCAGCGCGGTGACGGCGGAGGGCGAGACGGGGTCGCCCTTCTCGTCGATGACGAAGCAGCGGTCGGCGTCGCCGTCGAAGGCGAGGCCGATGTCGGCGCCGGTCTCGCGCACCTTGGCCTGGAGGTCGACCAGGTTGTCCGGGTCCAAGGGGTTGGCCGGGTGGTTGGGGAAGGTGCCGTCGAGTTCGAAGTAGAGGGGGACGACGTCCAGAGGCAGGCCCTGTTCCAGGACGGCGGGGACGGTGTGGCCGCCCATGCCGTTGCCCGCGTCCACCGCGATCTTCAGGGGGCGCACCTCGGAGAGGTCGACGAGGTCGCGCAGGTAGTCCGCGTAACCGGGCAGCAGGTCCTTCTCCGAGACCGTGCCCTTGGGGCCGTCGTAGTCCGGGACACCCTGCTCGGCCAGGGCGCGGATCTCGTCCAGGCCGGTCTCGGCGCTGATCGGCGCGGCCCCGGCCCGGCACACCTTGATGCCGTTGTACTCGGCGGGGTTGTGGCTGGCGGTGAACATCGCGCCGGGCAGGTCGAGGGAGCCCGAGCCGTAGTAGAGGAGGTCGGTCGAGCCGAGCCCGGAGAAGACCACGTCCACGCCCTGGCCGGTGACACCGTCGGCGAAGGCCCGGGCGAGTTCGGGTGAGGAAGGACGCATGTCGTGCGCGACCACGACGGCGGGGCCGCCGACGACGCGGGCGAAGGCCGCGCCGATCGCCCGTGCGATGTCGGCGTTGAAGGTGTCCGGAATCACGCCTCGCACGTCGTATGCCTTGAAGATGCTTCCGAGGTCAGCCACGTCTGCTCCGGCCAGGTCGGTTCTGCCGTGAATTCGGTCCAGCGCCCGGTCTTCCGCGCGCCGTACAAAACTAGCAAGCGGTGTGCGGGGTTCCCGACGGGCACTGCTCTGGGCGGCCGCAGGGACCGGCTGGAGCCGGTCGGATCAGCCGTTGGGGTAACGGGGCGGACGCTGGTTGTCCCGGTCGGACTTGACCACCCGGAGGTGGCCGCGGCGCATGGTCTCCTGGCCCTCGCCCACGGGTTCCCCAGGGGACGGCTCTTGGCGCGCCGGCGGCCTCGCCGCCTCACGTACGGCGTCGGCGAGTGCTTCCAGGTCATCACTGCCGGGCCCACCGCCCGACGTCTCAACCGGAAGCCTGACGACCTCCCAACCACGCGGCGCGGTCAGTCTCTCCGCATGCATGGCGCACAGGTCGTAGCAGTGCGGTTCCACGTAAGCGGCGAGCGGACCGAGAACGGCCGTGGAGTCGGCGTAGACGTACGTGAGCGTGAATACGGCGGGCTGCCTGCACGCAGTGCGGGAACAGCGTCGAACATGGCTCACAGCGTTTGACTGTATGCCTTTACCGAGGGACACGCCAGCATCGTCCCATGACCTGCACGGTTTTGGGCACGCGTTCTTGACCCGGGCAGGCCCTTCGGGCTCCGGCCCGGTTGGACCGGGCGTCCCCCGTTTCCAGGGCCGCCAGGACTACGCGCTGGCCCCGTCATGGCTTAGTCTCAAAGTGTGCGACGAGTGCGCCTTTCCAGTGGCCAACCAGACCGAGTGCGGCGCCGGGACCGCCGCGGCCGAGGCATCCGCGGTCCTCTCGTGCCCTCTGACCTGCCCGTCTACCGAAGCCGAGCGCAGGCCTTCGACGACCTTGTCCTGGACGCCGTCGAACGCCTCGAACGGCTGTGGGCGCGTGAGCTGGCGAACGTCGACTTCCTCGTGGAGGACGTTCCCCCGGTCCCGCCCCACGGAGACCTGTCCGAGACGATCCCCTTCTCCCGTTTGGAGACCGATCCCGCGGGCCGGGCGCGGATCATCCTCTACCGGCGGCCGGTGGAGATCCGGACGAAGGACCCCGAGGAGATGGCCCTCCTCGTCCACGAGACCGTGGTCGAAGAGGTCGCCAACCTCCTCGGAGTGGAACCGGAGTCGGTCGACCCGGAGGGGTGACCCCCGGGCCGCACACGCTCCGGTGCCGGGACGCCCGAGGCCTCAGGGCACCACACCGGTCATGCTGTCCCGCACGACCGGCAGTTCGACCTGCACCGGCGCGGGGCGCACCGGCATGACGCTCATCCCGTCGTCCGAGCGCAGTACGCGGGCGACGTACACCGGTCCGGAATCGTCCAGCAGTTCCAGGCGCACCGCGTAGCCGTCCTCGGAATCCACCCCGGAGGGCGGCCCCCACCCGTCGGTGTCGGTTCCGAACACGTGGGTGGTCCCCGAATCCACCTCCGTGCGCACTGCGTCGCCCATACTGCCGTCGGCCGCGATGGGGGTGGCCACGACATTGGCGTCACCGTCCAGAGCGCCCAGGACCAGCTCCACGTCGACGTCCTCCGGCATGTCCGGGATGACGGCCGTGGTGTCCAGCGGCCCTTCCATCGGGTCCACGGCGGCTGTGTAGGCTGCCTCGTCGCCGTCCTCAGCGATCACCCCGGCGACCACGGGCGCGTCCGCCTCCACGACGACAGTCCCGGACAGTCCGCCCAGAACGCTCTCCAGGGTCAGCCAGGCGGAAGCGGCGGGCGGGACGTGCAGAACCATCGGGTCCTCAGCGGTGCCCGCCCCGTCCCCGTGGTCGTCGCCGTCGTCATCGTCGTTGCCGTCGTCATCGTCCTCGGACACCTCCCCCTCGGTGGTGACCGCGTGGACGCGTACCTCGACGGGGTCGTCACCCGGGGCGGCCACGATCAGACGGCGGGTGCCGTCACCCTCCGGCACTCCCGGGATGACGTGTTCCTCGTCCGGTCCGCTGGTGGGCGTGACCCAGTCGCTGGATCCCCCAGAGTGCTCGGCGAGCAGTGCGGCGGACACCCGGCCCGTGCTGGTGCGCACGTGGACACCGATCGAGCTGGTGTTCTGGATGAGTTCGGTGACGTCGAGCTCGGTCGATTCCCCGGCGGCCAGGTGGACGCCCCGGCTCTCCGGTGAGTAGGAGGGCCCCTCCGCGGTGTAGATGTCGACACTGGCCGTCGCCCGGAAGTCCTCCGGGTTGGTCAGGTGCACGGTGAGGGTGTCGATATCGACGCCGTCAGGGTCGTTGGCCCCGGGCAGGGCGAACCACGTTCCGATCGACGGCTCAGCGCAGCGGACCTCCGTGATGCCGTCGGAGGAGACCGTGGTCTGTGCGGCGTCCAGACCGGTCGCCAGGACGCCCTCGGCATGCAGTGCGGTGGGCAGCTCGGCATCGCCCGTGTCGGTCCGCCAGACCCGGCCAGGCTCGGTCAACTCCTCGCCGAGGAGTTCTCCGCGCTCACCCGGCTCTCCCGCGGTTCCGGGGCTCGGGGTCGGGCTCGCCGCTTCTGAGCCGTTCCCGCCGTCGTCCTCGCCGTTGTCGCCGTTCTCATCGTCCTCGTCGTTGTCGTCGTCCTCGCCGTTGTCGTCGTCCTCGGCATCCCCGTCGTCCTCCGGCGCCTCAGCCGCCGGGACCGCCCACAGCGCGCCCTCGTCCTCGCGGCTGACGCGGGGCGCGAAAGCGGCCACGGAACTCTCGGCACCGTCGTCGGACGACTCGTGCGGGGCCGGACAGACCCTTGAGGTGAGCTCCGGGCGGACGGTGCCGGGCTCGGACACCCCGAGCTCGGGGCTGACCGGCCGGATCGCGAACGCGACCCCGAACAGGGCGAGCAGGGCCAGCGCGACCAGCCCGAACAGTGCGAAACGGTTCTCCACGATGAGTCGCACGACCTACTCCTCCCGCTCGTTGTCGTCGGTGCCGTTGCCCTCGTCCCGGGGTTCCCTGGCCGAGCCCGCGCGGCGCCGGCCACCGGCCCTCCGGGCCCCGGACCGCCTGGTGCCGCGGCCCGACCGGCGTTTACCGCGTACGACGGGGATGGATCCCGTCGTGGTCGGTTCCGGTTCGCCCTCCGGGCCCTCCTCGCCGTCGTCGAGCGCCACGCCGTCCGACGCGTCCTCATCCCCGGATGCGGCCAGCGGTCCGCTGCGCGGGCGCTGGGGCCTCGGCACCGGGGTATCGGCGATGAGCCTGCGCTCCTCCTCCGTACGTACGCCCGGGGCTGCGAGCACCGCGACCACCAACAGCATGAGGCCCTGAGTGGCCACCCAAGCGGTGTGCACGATGTCCGTGTGCCAGACCCTCAGCTCACCGCCTTCCACCGACAGGTCCCAGGCCTGGGTCCCGTTCTCGGTGCCCACCGGGTCCAGCTCGGCGCCGTCGAGGGTGGCTCGCCAGCCGCCGTCGGCCGGTTCGGCCAGCGCGAGTCGGCGCCCGGTATGGCCCTCCTCGACCTCGGCATGGAGGTCGTCGGCGGAGCCCTCCACCTGGAGCGCCTCGCCCTCCAGACCGTTCTCGGGGACCACGCGCAGGGCTCCGGTGGATTCGACGACGTGCCAGAGCCCGTAGTGGGCCGACAGCGACTGCCGCCCTAGGCCGGGGGTGCCGTCGAGGGTGTCGACCATGGTGGCGTCGGAGGGGGCACCCAAGTCCGGGCGCGGGTAGAGCACGTACTGGATGCCGTAGTCGAGCAGCGCGACGAGCTGGTCGCCGCCCTGTCCCCCGGCGAGTTCGGCGACGGCCCGGTCCACGGCATCGCGGCTCTCGCGCTCGGGGACGATGCGCTCTTCCCCCAGGCGGGGTTCGCGGCCGCGCACCACCACGTAGTCGACGCTGCCGTCCTCGGCGGGGGTGACGATGAGTGTCCGAGGCTCGGTGCCGTCCGAACTGACGCTCTCCAGAGCACCCGGGACGGCGGGTGTGGCGTTCGCGGTGACCGGGCCGTCGACGCCCTCCCACATCCACAGGGCGGCCGCCGAGACCGGAGTGAGCAGCGCGAGGGTGGCCACCCCCAGGGCGAAGTACCGCTTGAGCCCCCCGATACGGATCATGTTGCCGAAGGCTCGGGCCGCTGTGGACGCCGTCAGCAGCACTGCCGTAGCGGCGAAGGCCAGCGCCACCCCGGGCCAGACCTGGGCGGGCGGGCCGCCGAAGTACGGCTCGACGACGATCCTGCTCGTGAGGATGGCGACGAGCATCCCGAACAGGGCCAGGGACCACCCTGCCGCGACCAGCATCCGGTTGCGGAGCAGGAGCAGGGAGCACAGGGCCGCGGCGATGAATCCGGCGGTCACCCAGGCCGGCGGGGTGCCCGGCCCCCCTGGGGAGAGCATGAGCAGCTCAGCGGGGGTCGCTCCGGGGTCGGACAGCTCGGGGCTGTGCAGTCCGGCCTCCAGCAGCCACAGGCTCGGGTGCAGGAGCAGCTCGAGTGACCACGGCATGAGCAGGACGATCGGGACTGCCAGGCTGATCGCGATGCTGACGTAGATGCGACGGCCCAGGTGACCGAAGGCGAACGCGACCAGGAGTCCGGTGACCAGGCACAGCAGCCAGACGAGGGGCACGAAGGCGGTGGCCACGGTCAGGGCCAGTCCAAGCCCCCACGCGGCACGCCGCGAGGGCTTGGGCGGCATGGCGACCAACCGGACCAGCAGCAGGCCGAGGATGGGCAGCAGGGCGTGGACCAGGGCAGTTCCCAGGCGTCCCTGCGCGACGGCACCGGTGGCCATGGGCAGCAGGGCATAGGCCCCGGCCATCCACAGGCGTGCCGGACGGTAGCGCAGCACCTCGCGGGCGAGCAGGTAGGAGGTGAGGCCGGCCAGTGGGACACAGCCCAGCAGGATGACCATCACCGCGATCCACGGCTTGCCCAACGTGAGTGTGGACAGCAGCGCGAGCAGTCCCACGTAGGGCGGGACCGGACCCTCCGAACCGAGACCGCTGTCGGGGTGCCCGGACAGGTAGAGGTTCCACAGGTCCATCGCGTTGCCCGCGACCGGCGGCAGGGCGCCGCCGGCGAGCAGGCCCCCGAAGAACAGGGAGCGTTCGGCGATGATCGTGACCACGGTCAGGCCGAGCACCAACAGGACGCCCGGTTGGAGGACCACCCGGCGGAGGAACGAGGAGGAGTCGTCGTCGGGACCGTCGTCCTCCTCACCCGGAGGAACGGTGACGGCTTGGTGGCGTCCGGCGTTGTCGCCCACCCGTTCGCCGGTGAGGATTCCGGTGACCGCGTCGGCGAACTGCCGCATGGCCACGCCCCTGGCCAGGAACGGACGGATGGCGCTGTACTTGCGGCGGCGGTCTCGACGGCGCCTGTACCTGGCCCGGGCCAAGCGGAACGGCCGACCGTAGACCAGGGTGATCGCCGCGCCCTCGTCCAACGCGTTGGCCGGCTGTTTGATCAGCAGATACATGATCACGCGCAGCAGCGAGCCCACCGAGTTGCGGAGCAGCGCGAACACCATTCCGCCGAAGGGCAGGTTGGCCAGCAGCACGAACACCGCGTGCCTGCGGTCCACCCTGCGGGGGTGGTTGCGCGTGGCGGTGATCTTCCGGCGGCGGCGGGCCGAGGCCTCCGCGTGGTAGGCGATCGCCTCGGTGACCAGGCGCACCCGCAGTCCGGCCCCGCCCACGCGCCAGCAGAAGTCGATGTCGTCCCGGAAGAGCGGAAGCGCCGGGTCGAAGCCGCCGAGGCGCTCCCACACGTCGCGGCGGACCAGCATGCCCGCGCTGGACACGGCGAGGACCTGACGGGTGCCGTCGTGCTGTCCGTGGTCGAACTCCCGCTGTTCCAGGCCGGTCTCGCGCCGGCCGGCACCGTCGATGGTGACGCCGGCCTCGACGAGCAGTCGGCGGTCGAACCAGTCGCGGAGCTTGGGGCCGAGGACGGCGGTTCGCGGTTCCTTGTCGGCGGCGGCCAGCAGCTGTTCGAGGGTGTCCTTCTCCGGAGTGAGGTCGTCATGGATGAGCCAGATCCACTCCGTGGCGTCCTCGTCGAAGCCCCGCACCTCAGTGGTGGAGCGGGGCAGGTCGAGGGCGGCCTTCACCGCGTCGCCGTAGCCGGTCCGTGCGGGAAGACCGATGACGGCATCGCTCGGAAGGTGTTCGTCGAGGACGTCGGGACTGCCGTCGGAGCTGCCGGTGTCCGCGGCCACGACCCTTTGGACGGGCCGTGACTGGCCGCGGAGCGCGGACAGGGTTTCCGGCAGCCATCGTGCGCCGTCGTGGGACACGATGACCGCGGTGACGACGTGGCGGGCGGAATCCAGGTCAAGCACGGCTGTGGTGGGTTCTCTCCAAGAGAAGGGGCGGGCCCGTGTGCGGGCCCGACGTCTGGGCCGGTGCGGCCGGTGGGCGCGTGCGTGCGCCGGGCGGTCGCGGGCGCGAACGCGGGACATCACGATACGCCACCCAGCGTCATTCCGGACCTATTCGGGGCGGGGTGACCCCGGCCGACCATATCGGAGCATTCGGCGGCGGGGACAGGAGCGGCGCAATCCAGCCCAAGGGCCCTAAGGGTGCCGAACATGAAAAAAGCGCGCCCGGGCTCGCAGCCCAGGCGCGCGGCAACGCTCACTCCTAGAGCATGTCCGCCAGGAAATCGAAATCTCCCCCGGCGGCCTTCTTCAGCCTTCGGCGCTCGCGCTCGGAGAGTCCCCCCCAGATACCGAAGCGCTCATCGTGCTCCAGCGCGTACTCCAGGCACTCCGCACGCACCTCGCACGACTGGCAGACCTTCTTGGCCTCCCGTGTCGAGCCGCCCTTCTCGGGGAAGAACGCCTCCGGGTCCGTCTGCGCGCACAGGGCACGCTCCTGCCAGCCCAGATCTTCGTCCGAGCCGTGCGCCAGCGGGATGACCTCGCTCATGCGCACCTCCTGTAGCCCCCCAATAGATGTCCCCGACCCTTTTTCGTCCCCCAGGTCGGGCGGAAATCCCACATTGGAATTACACGCGTGCGCGTCACTGTGAGTCAAGCGCCATGCGTGGTAATCCACTGAATATCATGTAACGAACCGCCAACGGCAGGCCCGCGATGTCCGTTCTGTGGATTACCACGCAATTCACGTACCTTCCGGAGGTGCGGAGAGCGTGGAGCCCCGAGCGCGGTCAGCGCTGGCCGTCGCTGCCGTACCAGTTCTGCTGGTTATCGGCTCCACCCTGTCCTTGCTGGTCAGAGCCGTATCCGTACTGATTTCCGTACGCCCCACCGCTCTGGTCGGACGCCTCAGTACCAGTGTTCTCACCGGAGTTAAAGAATGGTTCAACTCCGGGCTCTGCCGGTGTGTCCTGCGTCTGCTGGGCCTGGTCCTGGTACCAACCGTGCTGAATGGCGTCCTGCGCCTGCTGGTCGGCGGCCGGCTGCTGGGCGTCGTAGGTCTGCGGCGCGTACTGGGCCGGGTCATAGGCTTGGCCGTACTGCTGGCCGTACGCGTCCTGACCGTACGCCTGCTGACCGCCGGTGCCGTACTGCTGGCCGTACGCGGCCTGCTGGCCGTAGGCGTCCTGACCGTAGGCCTGCTGGCCGTAGGCGTCCTGGCCGTAGGCCTGCTGGCCCTCGTAGCCGTACGCCTGCTGGGCACCGGTGCCGTAGGCCTGCTGCGAAGCGTCCTGGCCGTACGCGGCCTGCTGGCCGTAAGCGTCCTGACCGTACGCCTGCTGGGCACCCGTGCCGTAGGCCTGCGCCTGCTGCCCCGCGGCGTCCTGGCCGTACTGCTGGCCGTACGCGTCCTGACCGTAGGCCTGCTGACCACCGGTGCCGTACTGCTGGCCGTACGCGGCCTGCTGGCCGTAAGCGTCCTGACCGTAGGCCTGCTGGCCCTCGTAGCCGTACCCCTGCTGGGCACCCGTGCCGTAGGCCTGCGCCTGCTGCCCCGCGGCGTCCTGACCGTACGCGACCTGCTGGCCGTAGGCCTGCTGCGCCGGGTCCGCCGCCGGGTAGCCCGGCTGGGCGAACGACTGCTGGGCACCGGTCGCGGGCGGGAACTGCTGCGGGTTGTACATCTGCTGCGGCTGCGCGCGCTGGACGACCGCGGGGTCGTTGAAGATCTTGATCAGGTAGAAGCCGAAGATGCCGAGCACCGCACCCTGGGCAACTCTGCCGAGGAAGCTCGCGAACGCGAGGCCCCCGTCATTGACGTCGATGAAACCGCTGATCACGGCGATCAGCAGGAAGAGCAGCCCGACGCCGACCATGATCATCGCGGTCAGGATCACCGGGAACGCGCTGCGCCGCGCGCGCTCACTGGTGAGCACGAGGGCTACCGCGGCGATCAGCAGCAGAGTGATGTTGAAGCCGAAGAAGGACGACCCGGCCCCGGTCATGGCGCTGGCGAAGCTCCCCCCGGTGTCCGGAGCGAACCGTTCGAACTCCGGGTCGACCGATGGCCCGCTAGAGCCCACGATGACCTGGATGAGGCCGGAGAGCATGGTGACGCCCGCGGCCCCCAACAGGACCCAGGCCCCAGGCAGGCGCAGGCGTTCTAGTGTTTCGTTGTTCAAGAGAGGTTCCCCTCTGCTGCTTCGCCGTCGCGTCGGAGGAAGCTTGGCATATCGTCGGGCTGTCGGGTGAATCGGCTCAGCCGCGCCCAGGGAGGAAAAGGGGGCACCTGGCGCGGGCGCCGATGGGGTGGGATGGCGACCGCCGCCCGATGGTTCGCACACCGTTCGCATCGGCAGCGGTCACGTTGGATCGTACCCACGGCGGGGCAGACGACCCATACACGCCTCCAGCCTGCCAGACTTGGGCGCATGCGGATAGTCGTACCGGCCGGCGGTATCGGCGGCGCACGTTTCCTCCGCGGCCTCAAGGCCGCCCTCGGAACCGACGCGACCCCGGGCCCGGACCAGGCCACAGACCACCAGATCACCGTCATCGGCAACACCGGTGACGACATCACCCTCTTCGGCCTTCGGATCTGCCCCGACCTGGACACCGTGATGTACACCCTCGGCGGTGGGATCAACGAGGAACAGGGCTGGGGCAGGACCGACGAGAGCTTCACGGTCAAGGAGGAGCTCGCGGCCTACGGGATGAAACCCACCTGGTTCGGACTGGGTGACCGCGACACTGCCACGCACATCGTGCGGGCACAGATGATCGCCGCGGGCTACCCCCTCTCCGAGATCACCAAGGCACTGTGCGACCGCTGGCAGCCGGGCGTGCGGCTCAAGCCCATGACCGACGACCAGGTCGAGACGCACGTGATCGTCAACGACGAGGACGGCCGACGGGCCATCCACTTCCAGGAGTGGTGGATCAAACACCGCGCCGCGCTGCCCGCCGAGCAGATCCTCAGCATCGGCGCCGACAAGGCCAAGCCCGCCCCCGGTGTGATCCGCGCCATCCAGAACGCCGACGCCGTCATCATCCCGCCGTCCAACCCGGTAGTGAGCGTGGGCTCCATCCTCAACATCGAGGGCATCCGGGAGGCCATGGTCGACAAGACTGTGGTGGGTGTCTCACCGATCATCGGCGGTGCCCCCGTGCGCGGGATGGCCGACGCCTGCCTCAAGGCGATCGGGGTGGAGACCAGCGCCGGAGCGGTCGCCGCACACCTCGGCTCGGACCTGCTGGACGGCTGGCTGGTCGACGAGGCCGACGCCGACACCAAGGTGGACGGGATCGAGGTGCGTTCCCGGCCCCTGTACATGAGCGACGACGACACCACCGAGGCGCTCGCCCAGGCGACCCTGGACCTGGCGGTGGAGCTGTCCGAGCGCAAGGCCGAGGACCGGTGAGCGCCGGGGTGCGGGTGCGCGGGCTTGCCGGGATACCGGAAGTGGGTTCGGGCGACGACCTCGCGGCCCTGATCGCCGACGCCGTGACCGCGTCGGGCGAACCGCTGGGGGACGGGGACGTCCTGGTCGTCACCTCCAAGATCGTCAGCAAGGCCGAGGGCCGCTCCCTGCGTTCGGACCGCGAGGAAGCCATCGACGCGGAGACCGAGCGCGTGGTCGCGCGTATGGGCAGGACCCGGATCGTTCAGACCAGGCAGGGCCTGGTGATGGCGGCGGCCGGGGTCGACGCCTCCAACGTCGAACCCGGCACCGTGCTCCTGCTGCCCGAGGACTCCGACACCTCCGCGCGCGCACTGCGCGCGGGCGTGCGCGAGCGGTTGGGCGTACGCGTGGGAGTGATCGTCTCCGACACGTTCGGCCGCCCCTGGCGGGTGGGCCAGACCGATGTGGCCATCGGAGCGGCCGGACTGCGTGCGGTGGAGGACCTGCGCGGCACCGTCGACACCCACGGCAACCTCATGGAGGCCACGGTCAACGCGGTCGCCGACGAGATCGCGGGCGCGGGCGAGCTGGTCAAGGGCAAGACCGGGGGTGTCCCGGTCGCCGTGGTCTCGGGCCTGGGCGACCTGGTCACCGAGGAGGACGGGCCCGGCGCAGTAGAGCTGGTGCGCCCCGCCGACGCCGACCTGTTCCGCTACGGGTCACGCGACGTGGTCCCGGCCCGCAGGACGGTGCGCTCCTTCACCGACCGGCCGGTCGACCCGGGGCTGGTGCGGCGGGCGGTGGCCACCGCGGTGACTGCGCCCGCCCCGCACCACACGACACCGTGGCGCTTCGTCCTGGTGGAGTCGGCGGACACCCGCAAGCGGTTGCTCGACGCCATGCTCCAGGCCTGGGTGGCCGACCTGCGCGGCGACGGGTTCACCGAGGAGCAGATCGCCAAGCGGACCCGGCGCGGCGACGTACTGCGCGGTGCCCCCTACTTGGTGGTGCCGTTCCTGGTCGCCGACGGAGCCCACCCGTACCCGGACGAGCGCCGCGCCGACGCCGAGCGCTCCATGTTCCTGGTGGCGATGGGCGCCGGGGTGCAGAGCCTGTTGGTGGGCCTGGCCATGGAGGGCCTGGGCTCGGCCTGGATCTCCTCGACCATGTTCTGCGCGGACGTGGTCCGCGAGGTGCTGGACGTACCGGAGGACTGGCGCCCGATGGGCGCCGTGGCCGTGGGCTACGCCGCCGAGGCACCCAGGGACCGGGCGCCCCGGGACCCGGACGACTTCGTGGTGGTTCGGTAACCCGTACCGGGGCGCTGGGGCGGCTGCCCCGGCGGCGCGTCCTCTCCCACCGCCCGTCCCCGCCCCGGCATGCTGGGGCGGGGACGGGTTCGGGAGCACGGGGGTTCGGGAGCACGGGGGGTTCGGGTGTCCGTCGAGGAGTACGTGATCGCCACGCTGGTCGTGGTGATCGCGGTCATCGTGGGGCAATCGGTCGCCGGGCGGGTCCGGATACCCGGCGCGGTGGTCCTGGTGATGCTGGGCATGCTCCTGGGCGTCGTGCCCTGGATGCACTCGCTGTCGGTCACCCCCGAGGTCATCCTCCTGGTGTTCCTGCCACCGCTGATCTACAACGCGGCGTTCTTCTCCTCGCCCAAGGACATGCGCGATCTGATGCGGCCCATCATCGTGATGTCGGTGGGGATGACACTGGCGACCGCGTTCGGGCTGGCCGGCATCGTGTACCTCCTCATGCCGGACGTGGGCTGGCCCGCGGCGATCGCCCTAGGCGCAGCGATCGCGCCGACCGACGCTGTGGCCGCCTCTGCCATCCTCAAGCGCGCGGGGACGCCGCGCCGGGTGCTGACCATCCTGGAGGGTGAGTCCCTCATCAACGACGGGGTGGCCCTGACCCTGTTCAGCTTGGCGGTCACCGCCATGCTGCACCCGCTCACCCCCGGGGACGCCTTCCTGGAGCTGGGCAAGGTGGTCGTGGGCGGACTGCTCTACGGTGCCGTGGTCGCCGTCGCGATCGCCTGGGTGCGCGCCCGGATGCGGGACGCCTCACTCCAGCTGATGACAGCACTGATCACCCCGTTCGTGGCCTACATCCCCGCGGAGATGGCGGGGTTCTCCGGGGTACTGGCCGCCGTGGTGGCCGGTTTCTACCTGGGCACCCGCGGGGAGGGTTTGCTGCCGCCGCGAGTGCGGGTGAGCGGACAGACCATCTGGTCCACACTGGTGAGCCTGCTGGAGGCGATGCTTTTCGTTCTTCTGGGCCTGCAGTTGGACGCGGTGGTGGAGTCCGTGCGGGAGCACTTCGCCTTCCTGAACCTGTTGCTGGTGGCGCTGGCGGTGACCGCGGCCGCCATAGCGCTCCGCATGCTGCTGATGCTGCTGGTGTTCCCGGTGCAGCGCTTCCTGCCTGGGATGCGGTTGGACGTGTCCGCGTTCCGGGAGCGCGTGGCGATCGGTTGGAGCGGCATGCGCGGTGCGGTGTCCTTGGCGATCGCACTGTCGCTGCCGGCGACCTTGGACGGGGATCCGTTCACCGAGAGGGGCGCGCTCGTCTTCGTCGCCGGTGTGGTGGTGATGGGAACCCTGGTCGGGCAGGGGACGACCCTGCCGTGGCTGCTGCGCAGGCTGGGGCTGACCGACGAGGGCACGCGTCATCAGGAGTACTTGCGGGCCGAGTACGAGATGGACTGCGCTGCAGTGCGCAAGGTCGACGAGATGCTCACCGAGGGCGAGATGGACGGTAAGGCCGCGGACGCCATGCGAGAGCGGTACGCGCGGCGGATCGGCGAGCTGAAGGGGCTCCTGAACGCCGAGGACGCGAAGCTGGATCGGGCGCGCGAGGACGTGTCGAGTCGCCGGGCCAGGCTCCAACAGGTCAACCAGGCGCGCAGGGACGCGCTGATGGCGCTGTACCGGTCTGGGGAGATCGACCACGACGTGTTCAGGACCCTCACCCGGGACTTGGACATCAAAGACAGCGGGAGCGGAAAGTACGGCCTCTGAGCAGGGTTCGGAGGGTGTGAGGCGGCCGCAACACCGTTGTCTTAGGGCGGTCGCCCGGAGGCGGTCGCCCGGGGGGTGTCCGGGGGTGGTCGCCCGAGGGTGGTCGCCCGAGGGTGGTTGTCCGACGGCGGTCGGGATTGCTTCGGTGGGTTGGGCTGGCTTGTGTATCGGGGTTTCCTTGCTTGCGCAGGGGCGCAGGGTGGCGGAGTTTGCTTCGGTGGGGGTTGCCTCTCTGGGGTGGGGGTTGCCTTGGTGGCTTGGGGTGTCCTCCTTTCCCGCCGCCCGAAAGGGAACCTCAGCCAACAGGGAAAACCCACTCAACAGAACAGGTCAGGTTCGAAGAGGGGTCCAGCCAAAAAGACATCCCCCAATCCTGAAACACCCACCACCATCCCCCGGCACCATGAAGGCGCACGATCAGCCGCTGGCGTTGAAGCGTTGGCACTGCTTGCAGTTGGTACCGCTTGCAGTTGGTACCGCTTGCAGTTGGCCGCAACCGCGAACGCCGTCCCGAGACCCAGCCCTGATCCCGCACCCCAGGAGCGGCACACCCTAAGACAGCGGCGCCGGGGCGGCCGCAGGCTGCGGACCGGTGCCCGCCTGGTGCCCGTGGGGCATGAGTGGAACCGGGTGCCGAATAAAACTACAAACTTTCCTTACCATTTCCGTTGACGCGCCACCCTGGTAACTCTAAGGTCTCCTAACAATTACCGGCTCACAGAGCACCACCCTTCGTCACCCCGCTCGGCGAAAGGAGCACTCAGATGCTCAGCATCCGGAACACCAGGCTCGCCATGATCGGCGGCCTCGCTGCGGCGGCGACCATGCTGGTCTCCGCCTGCGGCTCACCCACCACCGAACCCACGCAGGCCGAAACCGTGTCCGACGCCGTCGAAGTCCAGCAGGACGGCCAGTGGCTCACCGGTTACTGGCACAACTTCGACAACGACTCCACGGTGATGCCGCTCTCCGACATCCCCAGCGAGTACAACCTGGTGGCCGTCGCCTTCGCCGACAACCACCCCGAACTCGAGGGCGGCATCACCTTCGACCTGGCCAGCGACGAGCTCGACGGGTACACCGACGAGGAGTTCCGGGACGACATCGCCGCCATCCAGGACGAGGGCCGCAAGGTGATCATCTCGGTCGGCGGCGAGATCGGGCACGTGGACGTCACCAACCCCACCGAGGCCCAGAACTTCGCCGACACTACCTACGAGCTCATGCAGGACTACGGGTTCGACGGTGTCGACATCGACCTGGAACACGGCATCGACGCCGAGCACATGACCGACGCGTTGCGCGACCTGAGCGACCAAGCCGGTTCGGACCTGATCATCGCGATGGCCCCGCAGACCATCGACTTCCAGACCCCCGACGAGGACTACTACCAACTGGCCGACAACATCTCCGACATCCTCACCATCGTGAACATGCAGTACTACAACTCCGGTTCCATGGCGGGGTGTGACGGCAACGTCTACGAACAGGGCACGAGCGACTTCGTCGCGGCCCTGGCCTGCATCCAGCTGGAGATGGACCTGGACCCGGAGCAGGTCGGCCTCGGCCTCCCGGCCGTCCCCTCCGCCGCGGGCGGCGGCTACCTGGAGCCGAGCGGCATCGTCGACGCCCTCGACTGCCTGGAGACCGGCGACAACTGCGGGGCCTTCTCCCCCGAGAGCCCGTACGGCCCGATCGGCGGCGTGATGACCTGGTCGATCAACTGGGACGCCACCAACGACTACGAGTTCGCCGACACGATCTCCGCGGCACTCGACTGACCCCACCTCCGCGGGGCCACTCCCGACCCGCGGCAAGGGGCCCGTCGCACCTCCCATCCCCGACGGGCCGCCCAAGAAGAGGGGCGGGACGCCATCCCCCGGCGTCCCGCCCCTCGCCTGTGGCGCACGCTCCGTTCGATTCAGACCACGGGGAGGTTGGGGCGCAGCACGCTGGGGGCGACGCCGTCGCTGGCCTCGGCCACTCGCTGGCGCTCCTCGGGAACCGGGCCGTACGTGGTGGTCCGCTGGCGCAGGGGACGGCCCGTGGGCCCGACGAGTGCCTTGATGTCGCTGATCGTCTTGAACGACCCCTGCCCGGAGCCGGCCATGCGGCTGATGGTCTCCTCCATGAGGGTGCCGCCCACGTCGTTGACCCCGCCGTCGAGGAGCTGTCGGAAGGTGTCCTCGTTGAGCTTGACCCAGGAGCCCTGGATGTTGTCGATGTGTCCGTGCAGCAGCAGGCGGGCCAGGGCGTGCACCGCGCGGTTCTCGCGGACGGTGGGCCCTGTGCGGGCCAGCCCGGCGAGGTAGATCGGCGAGTTGGTGTGCACGAACGGCAGCAGCACGAACTCGGTGAACCCACGCCTGCCGTTGCGCTCCATCGAACGCTCCTGGAGCGAGCGCAGGAGCTTGATGTGCGACACCCAGTGGTGCGGTGAGTCCACGTGCCCGTACATCATCGTGGACGTGGTCGGGATGCCCAGGTCGTGGGCGTTGGTGACGACGTCGATCCACTCTCTGGTGGGCAGTTTGCCCTTGGTGAGGATCCACCGGACCTCGTCGTCGAGGATCTCCGCGGCGGTCCCCGGGATGGAGCCGAGCCCGGCGTCGCGGGCCCGTGTCAGCCACTCGCGCACCGGCAGGTTGGTGCGGGCCGCCCCGTTGACCACCTCCATCGGGCTGAACGCGTGGACGTGCATGTCCGGAACGCGCTCGCGCACGGCGGAGGCGATGTCGAAGTAGGCGGTGCCGGGCAGGTCCGGATGGATTCCCCCCTGCATGCACACCTCGGTGGCCCCGGCCTTCCACGCCTCCTCGGCCCGGTCGGCGACCTGGTCCAGGGAGAGCGTGTACGCGTCGGCGTCGGTGCGGCGCTGGGCGAAGGCACAGAACCGGCAGCCGGTATAGCAGACGTTGGTGAAGTTGATGTTCCTGGTCACGACGTAGGTGATGTCGTCGCCGACGGTGTCGCGGCGGACCCGGTCAGCCAGGCCGGTAAGCGCTTCGAGGGCGTCGCCGTCGGCGTGCAGCAGCGCGAGCGCCTCGGCGTCGGTGAGCCCGGCCGGGTCGCTCTCGGCGCTGCGCAGGGCAGAGGCGATCTCGGGGTCCAGGCGCCTGGGTTCGGCGCCCTTGCGGTCCACGCCCGGGGTGAGTTCGTCCCAGTCGCCGTAGACCGCGTCGAAGTCACTGCGCCGGTCCGACGTGCGGCCCTCGGTGTCGATGTCCGTGTGCAGGTCGGTGCGGCCGGAGGAGACCAGGACCGCGTCGGGCTCCTGCCAGGGGCGGCCCACCAGCGGGGCGTCCTCGACCGCCAGGCCGGTCTCGGGGTCGGCCAGCGCGGCCACGTGCTGGGCCAGGCGCGGGTCCAGCCACGGTTCGCCGGCGCGGATGTACTCCGGGTAGACGGTGAGGCGCTCGCGCAGTGTGAACCCCTGGTCGGCGGTCCGGGCGGCGAGGTCGTCGATCTGGGGCCAGGGCCGCTCGGGGTTGACGTGGTCGGCGGTGAGCGGCGAGACCCCGCCCCAGTCGTCGATACCCGCGCGGAGCATCAGCTCGTACTCGTCCACGCCGCCCTGATCGGCTCCGATGAGGTTGGGCGGGGCCTGGATGTGCGCCTTGGGCCCCATGACGAGGCGGGTGACGGCGATGGTCGCGGCCATCATGTCGCGCTCAGCGTCGGGGCGGTGCATCATCGCGGTGTCCGGTTTGGCCCGGAAGTTCTGGACGATGACCTCCTGGATGCCGCCGTAGCGGCGGGCGACCCCGCGCATCGCGAAGATCGACTCGGCCCGGTCGGCGACCGTCTCACCGATCCCCAGGAGGATGCCGGTGGTGAAGGGGACGCTGGAGCGACCGGCGTCCTCCATCGCGCGCAGCCGCACGGCCGGGTCCTTGTCGGGGCTGCCGTAGTGGGGCTGTCCCTTCTCGGTGAACAGCCGCCGTGACGTGGTCTCCAGCATCATGCCCATGGAGGGCGAGACCGGCTTGAGGCGCTGGAAGTCCGACCAGGTCAGCACCCCGGGGTTGAGGTGCGGGAGCAGCCCGGTCTCCTCCAGGATCATGATGGCCATGGCGCGGACGTAGGACAGGGTGTCGTCGTAGCCGCGGGAGTTGAGCCACTCCTCGGCCTGCTTCCACCGGTCCTCGGGTCGGTCACCGAGCGTGATGAGGACTTCCTTGCAGCCCATGTCGGCGCCTTTTCGGGCGATGTCGAGGACCTCGTCCGGGGACAGGAAGGGGGCGTCCAGGCGGCCGGGGACGGTGGCGAACGTGCAGTAGTGGCAGCGGTCCCGGCACAGCCGGGTCAGCGGGACGAAGACTTTGCGGCTGTAGGTGATGACGCCCTCGCGCCCGGCGGCCGCCAAGCCGACGTCACGTACCCGTCCCGCGTAGTCCAGGAGGCGTTCGAGGTCCTCACCTCGGGCGTGCAGCAGCACCTCCGCTTCGGCGACGTCGAGGGTTTTCCCGTCCCGAGCGCGGGCCAGTGCCCTGCGCGTCGCGGACGCCGTCGGTGTGGGGATGGGGGCTGGGTCGTTCGCACCACTCATACCGGCCCACACTACGCGTCCGGTCCCGGCCGCCGAAGGCCGCCACCCGGGGTCGGGGCTGAGCGGACACAGGCCGGTTTCCGGGAATAAAGTGGGCGCGTGCTGACTCGGCTTCGACGCAACATGTGGGTGCGCCTGGCGCTGCTCGCGCTGGTGTGCGCGTGTGCGGGCGTGGCCCTCCACGCCAACTGGACGCAGGCACGCGACGCCGTCTCCGAACTCCCGCTGTGGGTGCTGCCCGCCACCGTCCTGGCCGGGATGCTGGGGCTGGCCGCGCAGATGCTGGCGTGGCGCTCGCTGCTCGGCGGTCTAGGCTCGCCCCTGCCTCGGGCGGTCGCGGCACGGGTGATGTTCGTCGGACAGCTCGGCAAGTACCTGCCCGGTTCGGTGTGGGCGTTCGTGGCCCAGGTGGAGCTGGCCCGGGACTGGCGGGTGCCGCGGTCGCGCGGCGCGGCCGCGACGCTGCTGGCTATCGCGGTGACGGTGGCGGTGAGCCTGGCGGTCGCCGCGGTGGCGCTGCCCCTCTCGTCCACCGATGCCGCGCGCCGCTGGTGGTGGGCGCTGGCCGCCGCGCCGCTGCTGTTGGCGTGCCTGCACCCGCGCGTGCTGGGCTGGGGGATCCGGCTGGCGGCGCGGCCCTTCGCCCGGTTCCGCGAGGTGGCTGAGGCGGGACCGTTGGCTGTCAGGGAGGGTTCGGTCGCCGCGTCAGTGGGCTGGACGTTGGTGGCCTGGGTGCCGCTGGGCCTCCACGTGTGGCTGCTGACCTGGGCGGTGGGGGGCGACGCGGTGGCTTCGGTCGGACCCGCGGTGGGCGCCTATGCCCTGGCCTGGACCCTGGGGCTGTTGGTGGTGTTCGCCCCCGCGGGGCTGGGGGTGCGCGAGGTCGTTCTGGTGGTGGCGCTGGCACCGGTGGTGGACGCGGGCGCCGCGCTGGTGGTGGCGGTGCTGTCCCGGTTGGTGATGACCGTGGCGGACGTGGGCTGGGCGGGTCTGGCGATCTTGGTGTCGAGGGCACCGGAGCCGGACTCCGAACCCGCATGAGCTCAGGACCCCAAACAAATAGGAAAGAAACCTTTCACTAAGGGCCGATCCGTTCTATGCTCGACCCGTGACTACTTGGGCCCCCCGCTTCCCACGTGTCCTGTCCGCGCTCGCCGCGTCGCTGACCCTCGTACCTCTGGTCACCGGTGCCGCCGACCAACCGCCCGAGGGCTTCCTCGAGCACCCGGACGTCGTACCCGCGACGGTCGAGTGCGATGAGGGCTCAGGCACCGTCTCGGTGGTAGGACAGGTCTTTCCGACCCTGACCCAAACCGGTGGCGGGCAGGCGGACCTCCCCCTGAACGTCGCCGCCTCCCTGCCCGGGAACGACGCAGGAGCCGGCGGCAGCGAGGCCATCGAACTCGAACTCTCCCTGGTGCCGCACCAGGACACCGTCCAGAACGTCACCGCCGACGAGATGGCGGCCGCCTCGGACCGAGCCGGGCGCTTGACCACGGAGCTCACGGGTGAGTCCGGCCACCTCGTGTCAGGGGACGACGACCCACTGCTGACCTGGGACGACTGGGATCCCCCGCTTGGCATCTACGAGGTCCACGTCGAAACCGGCGCGTTCACGCTGTCCGGGCCCGGAGACTGCGAAGTGGTGAGCCCCGGCCCCGTCAGCAGCATCCAGGTGGGCTCTGAGGACGAGTGGTCCGAGGCGGCTTCGGAGGCCGCATCCGCCGATGAGAGCGGGTTGGCCGCCTACCTGCCTTGGGCGGTCGCGGTCATGGGGGTGCTCGGCGCCCTCTGCCTGGCCGTCCCCGCCGTGCTGTACCTGCGGAAGGGGCGCTCAGCTGCCGAGTAGGCGCTCCGTGTACGCCTCCCAGTACGGCTCGGCATCCACCGGACGCGCACCGGCACGGAGCCGCTCCGGCACCCCCGGCCGGTAGAACCCGGCCAGCGCCCGGGCCAGGTCGTCTGCGTCCCCCGGTTCGCACAGCAGGCCGTCCACCCCGTCCGTGACGTGGTCGGCAAGGGTGCCCGCACGCGTGGCGACCACCGGCAGACCGTACTCGTGCGCCAGCCACACGTTCTGGGTCGCGGTGGCCGAGCGGTACGGCAGCACGAGGGCGTCGGCACCGGCGAGGAGTTCGGGGAGTTCCTCCGCGGGCACGTAGCCCTCGCGGAAGCGGACCCGGTCGGCCACGTCCAGCTCCCCCGCCAGCGCGGCCAGGTCGTTGGAACCGCCCCAGAACTCTCCGGCGACGGTCAGGGTGACGTCGTCCGGCGCCCCCTCGGCCAGTGCCCGCAACAGCACGTCCACGCCCTTGTAGGGCCGGACGATCCCGAAGAACAGCAGGTGGCGGCGTTCGGCGGTGTCCTCCTCCGAGCGCACTCCCCCGGTGTCGGGCAGGTGGGGCGGCATCTCCGCGACCACGGGTTTCCCACCGCCGAGAAGGCCTTCGGCGAGATGTCCCTGTTCCTCGGAGTGGGTCAGCACCCCGTCCACCCGGCGCAGCAGCGCGCGGACCAGGGAGACGTCGATCGCCCGGCGCTCGTGGGGCAGGACGTTGTGGCACAGCGCCACGACCCGGGGGCCGCGCCCCGCACCCCTGCTCCCCGCCCTGATTCCGGCGAGGATCCCCAGGTAGGCAGGGACTTGGACCGGAGAGAAGAGGGTGAGCACCACGAGGTCGCTGTTGCGGGCCAACCGCCGCCCCGTCCGCCACCAGCCGTCCGGCCGGTACCAGGCCAGATCGTGCCGCGCCTCGGGAAACGGTTCTCCCTCGGGCTCGGTGATGGTCTGCTCGCCCGGGTACAGGAACGCCGGGTACTGCGCACGCCACGACTCGATCCGCACACCGTGACCGAGTCCGCTCAGCCGGTGAGCGAGCTCGGTGGTGTGGCGGGCACCGCCGCCCTTGTAGGGGTGGACGGGGCCGACGAGGGTGATCCGCTGGGTCACGGGTGCTCCCTGGAACGCACGATGAGGTCGGCCAGGAGCGCTATCGCCGCGATGATCAGCCCGGTCATGAGGATCATGACGGTGTTGTTGGGCATGTAGAGCGGATTGCGGACCTGGTCGTAGACGAACTTGGCCGCACCGATCCCCAGGAGCCACAGCGCAGGCGGCATGAGGACCTTCAGCGGGTTGAAGTACATGACCATGCGCAGCACCTGGAGGATGTACCGGTAGGCGTCGCGCACGAAGTGGAACTTGGACGTGCCCGCGCGCTTGGCGTAATCGATGGGCACGTACTTCACGGGGTGCTGGTTGGAAAGGAACGCCAGCGTGATGGTGGTGACGCAGGAGAACCCGGGCGGCAGCAGGCGCATGTAGGGACGGGCGACGTCTCGGCGGAACACGCGCAGACCGGAGTTGAGGTCGGGGATCCGGGTGTTGGTGAGCCGCTCCGCGATCTTGCGGATCAGCCACTTGGCGGGCACCCGGAAGGCCTTGTGCGTACCCATCTCCTGGGTCCGGGCGCCCACGACCTGGTCGATCTCGGGGTCGGCGTCGAGCATGCCCACGAGCTCGGGGATGCGCTCGTTGGGATAGCTCATGTCCGCGTCGGTCCACACGACGTACTCGCCGCGCGCCCGCTGGCTGCCGATCCGCCGCACGGTGCCCGAACCGCCGTTGTGCCCGAAGGCCACCACGCGCATGTGCGGGAAGAGGTCTGCGACCTCGCGCAGGCGGTCGAGGGTGCCGTCGGTGGAGGAGTCGTCGACCGCGAGCAGTTCGTACGGGTAGCCGGAAGCGTCCATCGCCGAGCAGATGCGTTTGATCTCGTCGACGACGTGCTCCTCCTCGTTGTAACAGGGGAGGACGATGGTGACTCTGGGGTGGTCGGTGCTCACTTCGGCGTCTGCGTGGCTCATACAGTTCTTCTCAGCGGGGTGATCGGAGGGTGTGGGGCCGGGCGGACACGGGTCGGGGCCGCCCATCGTGCCCGGTCACTGGGGTGCGGGCAGGACTGCGGTCCACACGCTTCCGGTGAAGGTCCAGTGTCCGGTCGGGGGTTCCATGAGGGTACTCGGGTCCATTTCCGCCACGACGTGGAAGTGCCTCTCCGGTTCCTCCGAGGCGTCGGTGAACTCGGCGACGTGGTCCCATTCCGACCCCGCGAGTACCGCGTCTCGGCCGCGCTGGTGCACGGCGCTGACCACCCGGCCCACCGATTCCGGGCCGACCTCGTCCAGGGCCGCGGTCGGCACGCCGCACACGTTGCGCAGCAGGGGCATATAGCCACCGGCCATGTCGGAGTCAACCACGATGACCGAGGCATCAGGGGGTAGCGACGCGCAGAGGCGTTCGGTCTCGGCGGCCGACCCCACATCCTGCCGGTACCCCATGGCCCCCGAAGCGGCGGTGACGAGGGTGGGGCCCAGCAGGGAGACGGCGGCGCTGGCGGCGACCACCGCGGGCAGGGACCGGACGAGGGCACCTCCCCGAGCCCGGCGGGAGGCAGCCTCGCAGTAACGGGTCAGCCAGGCCACGAACCAGACGGCGAAGAGGATGAACGCCGGGATCACCAGCACGATCAGCCGTCGGCTGGCCCAAGGGTGGTCCGGGGTGATCGCCGGTCGCAGCAGGATCGTGGCGACCGTCCACACCAGCAGCATGGCGGGCAGCAGCCACTGGAAGTCGCGGCGCTGCGTGAGTCTGCGCAGGACGAGGGCCGCCCCGAGAGAGCCGAGCAGGACCGTGCCCAGCCCCACGTACCAGCCCACCCAGTACAGGCTCATGTCGTAGTAGGTGCGGCTGCCCTCGATGGGCAGGCCCTCCATCTCCTGCACGGCCGCGACCCACTGGTCGGTGAAGTCGCTCCCGTGCCCGTAGTCCGGCCACAAAAGGGGCCGCACCGCGAAACCCACCATGACCAGCAGCGTGATGAGCGCCATCGCGTTGGGGAGCCAACGCACCCGTTCCGTGTGCGGCAGGCCGTACCGCCACAGCGCAGCGGTGAGCACGACCGTGGCGAAGACGACCACGGCGCTGATGATGAGCAGGGGGTGCAGAGAGTCGGACAGGTATTCCAGGTAGGGGTACGAGTAGCCGTATCCCGCGACCAGCCCGTAGACGACACCCACACCGAGCCCGCCGAGCAGGGGCAGCGCCTGGCCGCGGCGGGCGACCAGGAGCAGCCCGATGAACCCCACCACCGGCAGCAGGTCGCGGATGGCGTCGATGCGCACCAGCACACCCAGACCGAACACGACCCCCGCCCCGGCGGCGAGCGCCTGAGGCGCCCCCCATCGCTCAGTGAGTCTCCGGCGCCTGGACAGGGCGTCGAAGGCCAGGACCAGCCCGCCGAGGAGCAGGATCTGGGCGAGTGGCTCGCTGTAGGTGAACCGGCTGACCCACTGCTGCGGCAGGCAGACCGCCAACACTAGGGCGGCCAGCGGGGCCCAGCGGGCACCGACCAGGCGCGCGGTGAGCCCGGCGAAGGTGAGGACGCCCAAGGCCCCCAGGACCGGCGTGGCCACGAGCATCCCGCCAAGGCCGCCCAGCCAGTAGCCGACCGACAGCACCAGCGGCGCCCCGGCCATGAACTGCGGCCAGATGACGTCGTCGCGTTCGTAGTAGGCGAGGCTCTGGTAGCTGAGGGCGGGGTCGTCGCCCGCGATGAGTTCGCGCTGCTGCGGGATGGGCAGGTAGCCGTTCTCCGCGATCCAGGCCGTGTACATGGCGTAGGAGGCCGGGTCCCTGCGGATGACCAGCGCTTCGGCGTGGAAAGCGATCTGCACCGCGGCGAAGGCCACCGTGATCACCAGGACCGCGATCACCGGCCACCAAGGCACGTCCTCCTCGGCGGACGGGTCCGGGACGAGGCGCGGCAGCAGGGCACAGGCCGCGACCACGGCTGGGAGCCCCAGAACCAGACCGGTCAGCGGGGTGAACTGGCCGAGAACCAGGAGGGGGAAGGCGACAAGGAGCCAGGCCGACAGGGCGATCGCGGGGAGCGCGGTCACACGGGCGAGGAGCCGTCCGGGAAGCAGGCGCATGAACGCAACTCTGGCAGCTCACCTGACGGTACGCACACCCCAGTACCCCGCGCTCAGGCCCACAACTCGGGGAACATCGCAGGTAGCGACGTACGTCCGTGCCGGGACCGACAGCCCCGGTGCACCATGCGCGACGGGCAGTATCTACTGCACACGCCCTAGCATGGGCAGCATGTCCGAATCTCCCGCGCAGCTCTGGCGCGCCCTCGTCTCCACCGATCCCTCCCGCCCGTTCGTGACCGCCTACGACGACCTCGGCGACCGGATCGAGCTGTCCCGGGCCACGCTCGACAACTGGGTGTCCAAGACCTCGAACATGCTCGTGGACGGCTTCGGCACGCAGCCCGGCGACCGCGCAGCGCTCGCTCTGCCGCCGCACTGGCAGTCGTTGGCGTGGGTGCTGTCCTGCTGGTCGGTGGGCGCCTCGGTCGTACTCGCGGCCGACGGCATCGCCCCGGACACCGAGGTGGCGGTGGTCGGCCCGGACCTCCTGGAGGCCGCCTTGGACAGCGGGGCCGAGGAGGTCGTGGGAACGTCCCTGGACCCGTTGGGCCTGCCGTTGCCCGAGGTCCCGGCCATGGTCACCGACTACACCGTCGAGGTGCGCGGGCACGGCGACCACTTCTCCCCGTACCCGGTGGACCCCGGTGAACCCGCGGTCGAGGCCGCCGGGCAGACGCTGACCGGCACCGAGGTGGTGGCGGCCGGCCGGGCCCTGGCCGAACGGTGGAACCTGAACGGGGAGGACCGGTTGGCGGTCGTGGTGGACCCTGACGCCCCGCTGACCGACCTGGGCGCGGACCTTTCGGTACTCACCGCGGCGGTCGCCTCGGGGGTCCCCCTCGTGCTGACCCCGCCGCCCGCCGAGGACGGCCTGGACGCCTTCCTCAAGCGGATGGGTACCGAGCGGGTGAGCGTCCTGTACGGAACCCGGCCCGAAGGGGAACTGCCCTTCCGCCGGGTGGGCTGAGGCACACCGCCCCCGGCCCGCACGGCCCCCTCCTTCGAGCAGGGGCGGTCACCCCGGTCCGACCGGATCCGGTTTCCGCGCCCTCTCCGTTTGGGCTCCCTCGTCGGCACCGCGGTCATCCTTGCCCGAACCGCGGTCGGCGCGGTCCCTCTCCTTGGCGTGGGCCCTGGCTTCCTTACGGGCCTGGCGGGCGACACGCTCCATGCGGGCGGCCCGCTCCATCTCGGTGCGGTAGTAGTCGGCGGCCTGGGCGGCCTGGTCCGGGTGCATGGTGTCCCCTCCGGTGCGTCCGTTACCGCCGGAGTTCCTTTCTCCGGCTGCTTACAGACTTCCGGTAAGGCACCAGCCGCCACATCGGGAGAGATCACCAGATACCGGCGCCGGGACCTGCCTTAGTGGGCCGGGTCGCGGCGCCGACGTGCCTTAGACGCGCCTCAGGCCTTCCTAGGAAGGCCATTCCTAGGAAGGCCGTGCGGGGGTCAGGACTCCCGGTAGTAGGGGTCGACCGCCTCGCCCCTGCGCTTCTCTTCGTCGTAGGTGTACACCTCGCGGCCGCCGACGAACACGCGCTGGGCACGGCTCATGATGTCGAGCGGGTCGCCCGACCACACCACCACGTCGGCGTCCAAGCCCGGCCTGAGGGAGCCCACCCGGTCGTCCAGGCCCATGATCTCAGCGGGGTTGACCGTGAGCGCACGGATGGCGGAGTCGCGGTCCATACCCTCCTTGACGCACAGGATGGCCTGGTAGACGAGGAACTCGATCGGGATGACCGGGTGGTCGGTGGTGAGCGCGACCTTGACGCCCGCGCGGTCCAGGATCCCCGGGTTGGCCAGAGTCTTGTTGCCGACCTCGACCTTGGAGCGGCTGGTCATCAGCGGTCCACTGATCACCGGGATGTCGCGGGCGGCGATCTCGTCTGCCAGCAGGTGGCCCTCGGTGCAGTGGTTGATGATCAGCCGGTACCCGAACTCGTCTGCCAGGCGGAGCGCCGTGTGCATGTCGTCTGCGCGGTGGACGTGCTGGCACCAGGGCAGCTCGCGGTCGAGGACCTTGACCAGCACCTCCAGGGTGTTGTCGCGGTCGAAGGGCTGGCCCTCCTCGAAGGCGTGGTCGCGCTTGGCCTTGTAGTCCTGGGCCTTGGTGAAGGCGTCGCGGATGACCGCGGTGACACCCTGGCGGGTCGACGGGAGCGTTTCCTTCTTCCCGTAGATCCGCTTGGGGTTCTCCCCCAGCGCGCTCTTGATGCTCACCGGCTCCCGCATGAGCCGGTCCTCCATGCTGCGCCCCCACGTCTTGATGGCCACGGTCTGACCACCGATGGGGTTACCCGAGCCGGGCTTGATCACGGAGCTGGTGACGCCCCCGGACAGGGCGTCCACAAAGCCCTGGTCGGCGGGGTTGATGGCGTCCAACGCGCGCATGCGCGCCCCGTTGGGGTCGGTCATCTCGTTGGTGTCGTCACCGGCCCAGCCGATGGTCTCCTCGTGGATGCCGATGTGGCCGTGGGCCTCGACGAAACCGGGGAGGACCCACTTGCCCGCAGCGTCGACGATCTCGGCACCCTCGGGAACGGTGACGTCCGCGGCCGGGCCGACGGCGGCGATCCGGCCGTCGGTGATGAGGACCGTCCCACCGTCGATGGGGTCTCCGTCGACGGGAACGACGTATCCGGAAGTGATAGCGATATCCATGGCGGGCAACCTAGCCCATCGGGGGACACGTTCCCAAGGTTCTCCCGCAACCGATGCCCTAACGACCTATCATCCGGTGACCCCGAGGGCAGCAATCCGCCACACAGGGTCACATCCGGGTGACCGGCTTGGTCAGCGGCCTAGGGACGACTCAGCAGCAGCTACCCGGCGGGCTAACGCGCGGTGAGGAGTTCGGACTCCGGGGCCAGGTCGACGCCGGCCTCCTCGATGGAGTCGCGCACCATCCGACAGTGGCCGACGTCCTCGCTGTCCCCCGTGAGGTCGCCGCCCTGCGCCGCGAAGGCGTAGACCATGCTGGGCCGGTCCGCGAACTCCATGATGCGGAAGGCCCCGCCGAGTCCCGGGTGATAGGGGGTCTGCTCGGGGATGACCGCGAGTCTCACGATGCCCGCCATGATGAGGTCGGCGAGGAAGTCGCGCTGACCGTTGAGGACGTCCGCGCCGCCCTGGGGGCGCAGGAGCACGGACTCGTTGAGGACGACCCGGAGAGCGGGCCCGCCCGGCCCGGTCATCGCCGCCCGGACAGCCATCTCCTCCTCGACCATGGCCTCGATGTCCTCCCGCTCCAGGTGGGGGTGGCTGGGCTCCAGGATCGCCCACGAGTACTCGCGGGTGCGCAGGAAGACCGGGACCGCCATCGGCTGGTGCTCCCACAGCCGCGCGGCATGGGTGCCCAGTTCGCTCATGTCGCCGAACTCGTTCGGGAAGGCCTCGGCCTGGAGGGTGATGGCCCAGGCGTCGACCAGCTGGTGCTCGGTGCCGAGGGCGGTGTCGACCCGCTCCACCAGGGAGCGCGCCGGGCGGCACTGCGCGTCCTCGACCTCTCGGAGCTTGTCGTCGCTGACTCCGACGCTCTTGGCGAGCTCGGACCGCGAGAGACCCCGGTCGGAGCGGGCGCGCAGCATCCGCGATCCGAAGGGGAGCCACATCGCCGACGGCAACGCGGTGTTCACGCTCATAACCTCTCCCGTCCTCGCCCAACACCTCCAGGGGTATGCGGTGACGTACCCTCGGATCGACGCCCCAGCCCCTTTGTTCGACCTTCTCCCGCGCCGGGGCGGCTGGTCAAGCGACCGGGCGGGTGCGGCCATCCGTGATAAGTCAGTACATAGAAGGCATTGTCTCCCCGCGCCTGTCGAGTGTTTCCCCCGATTGGAAGGTCCGTTGGTCTACCTCGCCCTCTTCCTCGCAATAGTGTCGATCGGGTTCTGGGTCTACGCGTTGTTCGACTGCGTAGGGTCCGACGCCGAACGGGTCCGGCTGCTGCCCAAGCCGCTGTGGGTCCTGGTCGTCCTGTTCCTGCCGAAGTTCGGCGGGGCGCTCTGGTTCCTTCTGGGCCGTCCGCCACGGGACCCCGCGCTCGCCAGCGGACCGGCCGGTCCGCCCCCGCCCTTCCCCGAGTACGAGCACCCCGGGCGGGCGCGCGCCGCCTCCCCCGAGGAGGACGAGGCGTTCCTGCGGCGCTGCCGTGAGCGCGCCGAGGAGCAGCGCCGCCGGGCACGGGAGATCCAGGAGCGCGAGTCCCGGGAGTACCAGGAGCGGGCCCGAGGCGGGCAGGCGAACCGGGAGACCGAAGAGAACCGCGGTTCGCAGCCGGGAGAGCGGCGCGAACACGAAGGCGACGAGGACCCTGCGGGACCTTAGTCGGGACTTTCGTCCCGATTTGGCCGCAGAGTTTTGGTCACGCGCGCCTCGGGCCCTGGGACTCTCCCATTCCCAGTAGCCTGTGTGCCGCCCCGCCGCGAACCTGATCTCGGAAGTGAACCGATGTACCGCTTGACCCTGCCGGTATCGATCCTTGCCTGCACCGCTCTGCTCGCCACCGCGGCGTGTCAGGCGGACGACCCCGTGGAACCCGACGCGGGCGACGAGCAGACGTCCGAAACCACTGAGGAGAACGCCGACAACGGCACCGCGGAGAACGGTGCCGAAGAGGACGGGGAGGGCCCTCCCGACGTGGACGTCTCCGACGTCGAGGGCGCCACTCTGCACACCAGCGAAGGCGACATCGAGCTGGAGCTCCATGCCGACGTCGCCCCGATGACCGTCGCCAACTTCGTCGGCCTCGCCGAGGGCGAGGGCGTGCCCAACCCGGAGACGGGCGAGGCCGAGTTCTACGACGACACGGTCTTCCACCGGGTGATCCGCGATTTCATGATCCAGGGCGGCGACCCGGAGGGCAGCGGCCGAGGCGGTCCGGGTTACCAGTTCGAGGACGAGCTCGACGGCGATTACACGTTCGAGGAGCCCGGTGTGCTGGCCATGGCCAACTCGGGACCGGGCACCAACGGTTCCCAGTTCTTCGTCACCCTCGAACCGACCCCGCACCTGAACGGGGACCACACCATCTTCGGCCAGGTCGCCGACGAGGACTCGATGGACGTCGTCGACGCGATCGGCGCGGTGGAGACCGACGCCGGCGACCGTCCCAACAGCGACATCGTGCTGGAAACCGTCACCATCGAACGCGCGGACGACTAGGGAGCCTCCTCTCGGGAGAGGGCTACCCTTCGGAGGCTCAGCGCCGCCGTTTGGCCATGGCGGCGCGGGCTCGCTCCACGGCCGGGCCGATCTCCTCGACCAGCCGGTCCACGTCCGCACTGGTCGACGTCCGGCCCAGGGACAGCCGGAGGCTGCTCAGGGCCACGTCGGGTTCGGCGCCCATGGCCAGCAGCACGTGGCTGGGCTGGGCCACCCCCGCGGAACAGGCCGATCCGGTGGAGCACGAGATACCCCGGGCGTCCAACAGCATCAGCAGCGCGTCCCCCTCACAATTCGGGAACGACAGGTGGGCGATCCCCGGGAGCCGCCGGTCCGGGTCACCGTTCACCACCGCGTCGGGCACGACCTCGCGGACCCGGCGCTCCAGTTCGTCCCGGAGCCCGGTCAGGTGCTTCACGTGTTCCTCGCGGCCTTCGACGGCGGCGTGCACGGCGGTGGCGAGGCCGCGGGTGAGCGGCGCCGACAGCGTCCCGGAGCGGATGTCGCGTTCCTGTCCGCCGCCGTGCAGGACGGGCACAGGTGTGAGCCCGCGCTCGACCACCAGTGCGGCGCTTCCCACGGGGCCGCCGAGCTTGTGGCCGCTCAGCGTCAGCGCGCTCACCCCGCTCGCGGCGAACGCCACATCCTCGACACCGACCGCCTGCACGGCGTCCGTGTGGAAGGGCACGCCGTACTCGGCGGCCACTGCGGCCAGCTCACGCACGGGCTGGACGGTACCGACCTCGTTGTTGGCCCACATCACGGACACCAGCGCAACCGATGCGGGGTCGCGCTCGATCGCCGCGCGCAGGGTCTCCGGCCCCACCCGGCCCACGGCGTCCACCGGCAGGGCCTCGCAGAGAGCTCCCTGGTGGTCGGCCATCCAGTGGGCGGGGTCCAGCGCGGCGTGATGCTCCACGGCGCTGACCAGGATCCGCCTGCGCTGGGCGGATTCGGCGTTGCGCGCCCAGTAGAGGCCTTTGATCGCGATGTTGTTCGACTCGGTCCCGCCCGCGGTGAACACCACTTCGTGCGGCGTGGCACCCACCGCCGCGGCGATGCGTTCGCGCGACTCCTCGACGGTCCGCCGGGCGGTCCGTCCGTGGCCGTGCAGGGAGGACGGGTTGCCGAGGGCACCGAGTTCCGCCGCCACATCGGCGATCACCTCGGGGCGGACCTCGGTCGTGGCTGCGTGATCCAGATACACCATGGCGCGTCCCAGGATACGTCCGCCTCACTCGCCCGAGGCCAAGGAGCCCCCACCGCCGTCTCCCACGCCCGATAACCTTGTGTCATGCCTGACTCCGCGTCCACGCAGCCCGACCAGACCGCCGCCACTCCCGCCGGGGAGCACTGGCCCGCGCCCACCGCGGCACAGCCGGTACGCGCCCGGGTCTCCCTGCCCGGGTCCAAGTCCGTCACCAACCGCGCCCTGATCCTGGCGGCCCTGTCCGAGACCCCGTGTGTGGTGCGGCGTCCGCTGGCGAGCCGGGACAGCGAGCTCATGGTCGGCGCCCTGCGTGCGCTCGGCGTCGAGGTCAGCGAGATCGACGCCGACATCCCGGCTTCCGCGCCCGACCTGTCCGTCACACCGGCTGCCCTGCGCGGCCCGGCCGGCGTGGACGTCGGCAACGCCGGGACCGTCATGCGTTTCGTACCGCCGCTGGCCGCCCTCGCCTCCGGTGACGTGCGCTTCGACGGCGACCCGCGCTCCCGCGAGCGGCCCGTCGACGAACTCCTCTCCGCCCTGCGCGCACTCGGCGCGGACATCGACGACGACGGGCGCGGTGCCCTGCCCCTGACTATCCGCGGTTCCGGTGCGGTGCGCGGCGGCGACGTCACCCTGGATGCCTCGGGGTCCTCCCAGTTCGTCTCCGCGCTCCTGCTCAGCGGCGCCCGCTTCACCGAGGGCGTGCACGTCCGGCACGAAGGGCCGCCGGTACCCTCCCAGCCCCACCTGGACATGACCGTCGAGATGCTGCGGTCGGTCGGTGTCACCGTCACCACCGGCGCGAACTCGTGGCGGGTGGAGCCGGGTCCGATCCGGGCCACCGAGATCACCGTCGAGCCCGACCTGTCCAATGCGGCCCCCTTCCTCGCCGCCGCCCTGGTCAGCAAGGGCGAGGTGACCATCGAGGGCTGGCCGGAGCACACCACCCAGGCCGGTGACGCCCTGCGCGGGCTGTTCACCCGCATGGGCGGCGAGGTCTCCCGGTCGGGGGCCGACCGCACGGACCTGACCCTGCGCGGTACCGGTGAGATCCACGGCATCACCGCCGACCTGCGCGACGTGGGTGAGCTCACCCCCACCGTCGCGGCCGTCGCGGCCCTGGCCGACTCCCCCTCGCGGTTGACGGGGATCGCCCACCTGCGCCGCCACGAAACCGACCGCATCGCCGCCCTCGCCACCGAGATCAACCGGCTGGGCGGTGACGCCGAGGAGCTGCCCGACGGGCTGGTGATCCGGCCGCGGCCGCTGCACGGAGGGGTGTTCCATTCCTACGACGACCACCGGATGGCCACGTCCGGCGCGGTCATCGGGCTCGCGGTGCCCGGCGTGGAGGTGGAGAACATCGCCACCACGCGCAAGACCCTGCCCGACTTTCCGGGCCTGTGGTCGGAGGTCCTGTCATGAGCCGCACGCGGGGCGGGGGACGCCACCTGGACGAGGACGACATCCGTGTGCGTGCCCGGGGCGGTTCCAAACCGCGCACCCGCAAGCGGCCCAAGCACGAGAACGCGGTGGAGGGCCTGGTCACCGCCGTCGACCGGGGCCGGTACCGCTGCTTGGTGAACGGCGTACCCGTCGTCGCGATGAAGGCCCGCGAACTCGGCCGGGGCGCCATCGTGGTCGGTGACCGGGTGGACGTGGTCGGTGACCTGTCCGGCAGACCGGACACCCTGGCCCGCGTGGTCCGGGTCAGGCAGCGCGCTTCGGTACTCAGGCGTACCGCGGACGACACCGATCCGGTCGAGCGGGTGGTCGTCGCCAACGCCGACCAGCTCGCCATCGTCTGCTCCCTTGCCGACCCCGCGCCGCAGCCCCGCTTCGTGGACCGGTGCCTGGTCGCCGCCTACGATGCCGGGCTGGAGCCGTTGCTCTGCCTCACCAAGGCGGACCTGGCCGCACCCGACGAGATGCTGAGCACGTACAAACCCCTCGGGCTGCCGTACGAGGTGCTCAGTCCGGACGGCGGCCTCGACCAGTTTCGCAACCGCCTCGCCGAGAAGACCACCGTGTTCGTGGGTTCTTCGGGGGTGGGAAAGTCAACCCTGGTCAACCGCCTCGTCCCGGGCACGGACCGGGCCGTCGGCCACGTGAACTCCGTGACCGGCCGCGGCCGCCACACGTCGACCTCCGCGCTCGCCCTCCCGTTCGAGGGGGGTTGGCTGATCGACACCCCGGGCGTGCGCAGCTTCGGGCTGGCCCACATCTCCCCCGAGGAGATCGTGGCCGGATTCCACGACCTAGCTGAACTCGCCGAGGAGTGCCTGCCCGACTGTTCCCACCAGGCCGACGCGCCCGAGTGCGCGATCGAGGCGGCCATGGAACGGGGCGGGGCCGACCCGGAACGCGTGGCCTCACTCAGGCGCCTCCTGAGTAGCCGTGAGGGCGATGAGGACGCCGAGGTGGAGGCTGCCCCACCCGGCCCCCACACCTGACCGCGCGGGCCGCTCTCCGTGGCCGCTGCCAGCTCCGCATGCGGGGCCGGCTCCGTGGACCGGGGCGGTTCTCAGCGTGCTGCCGGGGCCAGCGGCCCTGGACCGCTCACTCCGAGACGGTCCACTCGCCGTCCTCGCAGATGGGCGGCTCGTGCACGAACCTCTGTCCGTCCTCGGTCTCCGCCAGGACGTACAGGTCGTCTTGGCACTGGGTGTCGGCGAAGATCGAGAACGGCCACCAGCCCCAAGGCGGGTCCGGATCATCCATCGGGGGAGTCATCTGCCGAACCATGCCGGGCTCGACCCCGAAACTGGCGAAGTCCGCCTGCCCCCATTCGGTTTCTGCTTCCGGGTCCTCCTCAGTGGTGACGAGGATCGGCACGTCCAGCCCGTTCCGGACATCGAAGCCAGCTTCCTCGGAAGTACACGACACCAGTGTCAGAGCCAGCAGGGCAGCCGTGGCGGCCGCGGCTGAGCTCTTGGCTCGGGGCGAATAGGCAAGCATCCCTCCACTCTCGCAGCCCGCCACCCGTGCCCCGTACCGGGTCACAGGTCCACCGTCCCGCCGCAGCGCCAGTAGCGGGTGCGGTCGTGCTCCATGAAGCCCTCGTCCATGAGGCTTCGGCGCAGAACCACCAGGTTGGCGCTGAAGCGCCGAAGCACCTCGTTGACCTCGTCCTCGGTGTAGCGCACGCCGGGTTCGAAGGCACGGGCGACCTGGTCGAGTAGGACGAGGCGGGCCGGACGGCGGACCGGGACGGACGTGATCCGCCCTTGGGGCATGTGGATCCGGAGCACCTCGCGGCGCTCGCTCTCGGTCAGCTCTCTCGGTCCCGGCCCTTCCCGCACCGCGGCCTCCACTGGTCGTTTCCTCAGGCACCTCAGCGCATCGAGCCCTTGAGTGCCTCGGAGTCCCTCAGCCGTCTGCCCCGGCTCCCCGACGGCCCACCGGCAGCATGCCGTGCACGACCATCTCGACCCGGCGCGCCGCCTGGTCCGCGTCGATGGGCTGGAGCGAGTACGACACGATCAGCCGCAGGGCGACATCGGCGACGGCCTCGGTGACGGCGGGGTCCACGTCGGGGCAGCGCTCCCCCAGCGTCCACGAGATGCGCTCCCTCAGGGCGTCCAGGAGCGGCGCGGACCTGGTGGTGAGCACGGGCAGGAGCTCGTCGTCCCCGGTGACCACTGCGCGCAGCAGCGGGCTGTCGCGGGCCGCGAGCAGGACCATCCGGGTGGTGCGGCTCACCGCGTGCGCGGGATCGTGGCCGTCGGTCTCCAGGACCCGCACCACGGTGTCCAGCAGCGCGTTGACCTCACGCACCACCACCGCTTGGAGCAGGCCCTCCTTGCTGCCGAAGACGTTGTACAGGGTCTGTCTGGACACCTGGGCGGCTGCGGCGATGTCGACCATCCGGCGCTCGGCCCAGTCCCCCGCCAGCACCTCGGCGTATGCGGCGTCCATCAGCCGCTCGCGTACCCCGGTGCCCTCCCGGGGACGCCTGTGTCCGCTCACGGTTCCCATCCCCCCATCCTCGCATTGGTCCGCCCGAACCGGCTTCCCCGCCGGAGCGCGGGCCCTTCCGGTTCCCTGTTCGTCCCCGTTCCCGGCCGATATGCACGAACGCGCCCTCGCGCAACCTCTAACACTCTGGGCACGCGAGACTGCCACTTTGGGCATGTTCGTGCCGGGGAGGGTTGTGAGCTGTTCCGTGTTCCCTCAGCAACCATCCACTCTTGTCAACACACAGCACTACGGCCACAGGCCACCGTTGAAGAGCCAGGCACTCGGATCGATTCCCCCTTTGAGAAAAAATCAGGGGGAGTTCGCCGATTCCCCCACACCGGCCCGCCCACACCGCTAACGTCTTTCTCGAACGTGTGAACGAGACGCCGGGAGGGGGTGGGACCCGTGGCCGAGACCGCTCTACAGCAGGACGAGCAACAAGCAGAAGGCAAGAACAAGCGCAAGAAGAAGCGGGGGTTCCAGCCCCGCCCCGGGCACGCGGTCCAGGCCTACGTCTTCGCTCTGGACCCGGGGTCTGAGACCGAGCAGCGGCTGCGCTCGCACTGCGGAGGGGCCCGGACGGCCTTCAACTGGGCCCGCAACCACGTCCTGGCCACCTGGGACCAACGCAAGGCCGAGGCCTCCTACGGGGTTGCTGAGTCTGAGCGCACCCCGTGGCGGTCCTGGTCGCTGCCCAGCCTGCGGCGGGCCTTCAACGCCACCAAACGCCAGGATCCCCGGTTCGCCTCCTGGTGGGCCGACAACTCCAAGGAGGCCTACAACACCGGCCTAGCGAACGCGGCGGCCGGCTTCGATGCCTATGCCGCCGCCAAGCGCGGCGATCGCAAAGGTCCGAAGGTGGGGGTGCCGCTGCCCAAGTCCAAGCACCGGGCGCCCCTGTCGTGCCGGTTCACCACCGGGGCGATCCGGTGTGAGGACTCCCGTCGTCATGTCACGTTGCCGGTGGTGGGGCGGGTGCGCACCCATGAGTCCACCCGCAAACTCCACCGCCGCCTGACCAACGGGACCGCACGCATCCTCTCGGCCACGGTCTCGCACCGGCGGGGCCGGTGGCAGGTCTCCTTCCAGGTCGAGATCGAACGCGCTCCCACCACTCCGGCCCGCCCGCAGGGGGTGGCCGGGGTGGACCTGGGGGTCAAGTCCCTGGCGGTGGTCGCCGACTCCGATGGTGGGGTGTGGCAGGTGGCCAACCCCCGCCACCTGGAGGGGGCACTGCAGGAGCTGCGTCGGGCGTGCCGGAGGGTGTCCCGGAGGCAGGGCCCGGACCGGCGCACCGGGCGCGCGCCCTCCAAGCGGTGGGTCAAGGCCAACCAGGCCCGAAACAAGGTGCACCACCGGGTGGCGAATGTGCGCACCAACGCGCTGCACCACCTGACCACTGCGCTGGCGGGCGAGTACGGCACGGTGGTCATCGAAGACCTCAATGTGGCCGGGATGGTCAAGAACCGGCGTCTGGCCCGCCGCATCCAGGATGCGGGGTTCGGGCAGATCCGCCGCCAACTGGCCTACAAAACCGTATGGAACGGCGGGCGCCTGGTGGTGGCCGACCGGTGGTTCGCCAGTAGTAGGACCTGCTCGGGGTGCGGGGCGACGAAAGCCAAGCTGCCGCTGCACATCCGGGTGTTCGACTGCGACGCATGTCCCCTGGTGTTGGATCGGGACGTCAACGCAGCACGCAACCTCGCCGCCCTGGCGGCGCAGGTGGGCAGTACCGGTACCGGAGTGGCCGGAGACCGGGGAGCGAGGGCTCCGAAGGCCCGTGGAGCCGACCGTAAGACCCGCACCACCCGCACCCGCCGCAGAGCGGGTGCGGGGCGGGCCGGTGGCGCAAGACCGCACAGGCGGAAAGAAGCTCCGGCACCGTCGTCAGGACACCCAACTGAGGTTGTGGTGACACCGTCACGGACCTTGCGTGCAGAAATGCACGGGATGCTGATGTTTGCTTAAGACATCAGCAACGGTAGCGTTACCGGCCATGGCGTCCTTTGACGATGATCTGCGGCTGGCCCACGTGCTCGCCGACGCTGCTGACGACATCGCGGTGAAGCGCTTCCGCGCGCTTGACCTGGTGGTCGACACGAAACCGGACCTCACTCCGGTCACCGAAGCCGACCGCATGGTCGAGGAGACCCTGCGCAGCGTGCTCTCCCGCGCCCGCCCCCGCGACGCGGTGGTCGGCGAGGAGTACGGCAAGAGTGGCAACAGCAACCGGGTGTGGGTCATCGACCCCATCGACGGCACCAAGAACTACGTGCGCGGCGTTCCGGTGTGGGCGACCCTCATCGCCCTTCTGGAGGGCGACCGCCCCGTGGTCGGCGTGGTGTCGGCCCCGGCGCTGCACCGTCGCTGGTGGGCCTCGAAGGGGGGCGGCACCTGGACGGGCCGCAGCCTCTCCAAGGCCTCACGCTGCCACGTCTCCAAGGTGACGGAGCTGTCGGACGCCTCGCTGAGCTTCTCCTCCTTGACCGGATGGGAGGAGCAGGGCCGCCTGGAGTCGTTCATCGGGCTGACCAGGTCGGTGTGGCGGACCCGGGCCTACGGCGACTTCTGGTCGCACGTGATGGTCGCCGAGGGGACCGTCGACATCGCCGCCGAACCCGAGCTCTCCCTCTGGGACGCGGCCCCGCTGCCGATCATCCTGGAAGAGGCCGGCGGCCGCGCCACCAACCTGCGCGGCAACGGTTTCGAGGACGGAGGTCCGCTGGTATGCACCAACGGTGTTCTCCACGACCAGGTGCTCACCTGGCTCAACGGCGGCCCCACACCCCTGCACCGCCCCTGAGCCGAGGGGACTCGCCCCCTGCGTCGAGGGGCCCCGCCCCGACCCGGCCCGGATCGCCACAACCAAGCAATCACAAAAAGCACTCGCGCAAGCACGCTAAGTAGTAGCCTGCGGCGTGTGCTGACCACGACCACCCACCGACGGCGCACCGTGCTCCTCTGCGGGGCGGCCCTCCTCCTGGGCACCGCCACCGCCTGCAGCGAAGGCCACGGCCACAGCCCCCAGCAGCTCAGCGAGATGATCGCCGAGACCGTGCGCGACTCCACCGACTCCGCCGATTCTGCCCTGCCCGGCCTCGGGGTACCCGATACCGCCTTCGACCCCGCCCGCTACGCGTGCGCACCCGCGGTCGACCCCGAGATCCCCGGTAGCTGGCGCAGCGAAGCGCCGCGCGCGGAGGTCGAGGCCGCGGACGAGGACACGGTCGAGCTCGGCCTGTCCGATTCCGAAGGGCAGCATTCCGGCGCCGTCCTAGTCACCGTGATCGACCCTGACGGAGGGACCGCCTCGCACGAGGCGGAGCTCGCCGACGGGGAGTGGGCCCGTTTGGACTACCCTGACGACTTCGGCCCCGACGGACTCGCCCCCGGGGTACACACAGTGCTGTGGTCTGACGCCGAGAGCGGGGCGCCCATCACCTGCGACGGCTTCGAGGTCGACTGACACCGGCTGCCCTGGGGCCAGCCTCCGCCGTGCCCGCTCCGCTTCCCCCGCGGCACCGGTTCCTCTTGGTTCCCGTCCGTGACACCGCGTGTCCGGGTTCGGCCACCAGAAATTCCGCCCGCAGGCGAACCGAAATCCGCCGCTCCCGCGATGGATCTGTTGTTACCCCGCACACCGCGGGGCCCCGGCACGGTCGTGTGCCGGAACCGACAGACTCACGGGAAAGGGTTCCATGCTGCGTTCCCTCACCGCCGGGGTCGTACTGGCCTTCGCCGGCTCCCGTGCCAACGTGGCCCGGACGATCCTGTCCTGCGCGGGCATCGTGGTCGGTGTCGGCGCGCTGATCCTGGTGGTCACCGCCGGCGACCTCGGCCAGCGATACGCCACCGCCTACAGCGAGGCCAACGCGGGCCGTGCCGCGACACTCGAGGTGGTCGCCTTCGACGGCCTCACCGACCTCGACGCGTTCGAGGAAGACCTCGGCAGGGCCGGAGCGCTGGAGACCTCGATCCACAACGGGCCGGAGCAGGCCACGCCCCTGCGCCAAGGCGACGACATCATCCGGGGCGTGAACGTCGTCGGGGTGGACGTGGCGCTCGAGGACATCCGCCGGATCAACATGACCGAGGGCCGGTGGTTCACCGAAGCCGACCTGGAATCCCGGGCACCGGTCCTGGTCGTCAACGAGGCCCTTGCCGACCACCTCGGTGATCTGGACGACGTCCACATCGGCGCCGAACAGTGGCTGGACACGCGCATCGTCGGCGTCTCACAAGGTTCCACGTTCGACTCACAGCAGTTCAGCGCCTACCTCCTGCGGTCACCCGCCTCCGGGCAGATGGTCTTCGGCCCTTCGTGGAGCGCCGAGACGGCCGGGGCACCGGACGGCAGCGTCACCTACCTGGCCCGTGTGGACCCCTCCGACCCCGCCGCGGAGAGCATGTTCAACAGCAGCGCGTTCGCCGACCGCCTGGCCTCCGCGAGCTGGCGCTGGGGCTTGACCGACCAAGACGAGCTCATGGTCTTCCGCACCGACTACGCGGAACAGACCAACGAGCTCATCGGCTACCTGTCCCTGGGCCTGGTCGGGGTCGCGGTGATCACCCTCACCACGGGTCTGCTCGGCGTGCTCAACGTGGGTCTGGTGACCGTGCGGGAACGGCGACGCGAACTCGCCACCTACCGGGCGCTGGGCGCGAGCAGGTTCACGCTCTTCGTGGCCGTGGTGATGGAGGCGGTGGTGGTCGCGGTCGTCGCCGGGCTGATCGCTCTGGCCCTTTCCTGGGCGCTCGTCGCCGCGGGTGGGGCAGTCATCGGCAGCCTCGTCTGGCTGCCGCCCGACATCACCATGACGGTGCCGCCGACAGCCGCCCTGGTCGGGCTGGGCAGCGCGGCCCTCGTCGGGCTCTTGGCCGGGATCATCCCCGCGATCCGGGCGCTGCGCGCGTCCGTCGTCGCCGGGCTGCGGGAATAGGAGAGATCACGTGAAGAAGTGGATCATCATCGGCGCGGCCCTCACCCTGGTGCTGGGGCTGGTCGGCTCGGGCTACCTCCTGCTGTCCGGCCTGGGCGGGCCGACCGCCGAAGGGGACGAGCCGCTCGACCGGGCCGCGGCGGACGCGGGCGACGGATCGTTCGAGGTAGAACTCGGCACGATCAGTTCCCTGCTGGTACTCGACGCGACCATGCGCTCGGAACCGGGCGAAGAGGTCAAGACCCGCGAGGGCGGCTCCGTCACCCACCTGTGGCTGGACGACGGCGCCACCGTCGAGGAAGGCGCGCCCATCCTCAACGTTTCCGTGCCCTCGGACGGCGGATCGGCCGACCCCTCGGACGGCGGCCCTGAGGCCGGCGCCGAGGACGGGGGTCCGGACGAGCCCGGCAGCGAGGAGGTCACCCTTCACGCACCCGATTCCGGGGAGGTCAGCGGGTTGGACGGCCTCCGGGTCGGTGACGTCCTAGCACCGGGCGCGACCGTCGCGACGGTGGCACCGGACGAGTTCCGGGCGGTCGCATCGGTCCCCGCGAACGACCTGTACCGGTTCTACGACGAACCGGACGACATCATGCTCCAGATCGACCAGGGTCCCCCGGCGGAGGAGTGCGAGTTCCTCTCCCTCGAAGCCCCGGAAGGGGGTCCGGCTCCGGAGCCCGAGCCAGAGGACGACCCCATGGACTTCGAGGAGCCCCCGGCGGACGTCGAAGGGGGCTCGGAGCTGTCCTGTCGGGTCCCCGCGGACCTCCAGGTCTTCGACGGGGTCCAGGGCCAGCTCTCCGTGAGTACCGGCGAGGCCACGGACGTCGTGGTCGCCCCGGTGGCGTCGATCCGCGGCACCTCCGAGGAGGGCGAAGTGATCGTGGTCGGCGGCGACGGTTCCGAGGAGACCCGCGAGGTCACGCTGGGGCTGTCCGACGGCGAGTTCGCGGAGGTCACCGACGGGCTCAGTGTCGGCGAGAAAATCGTGGACCCGGTGCCGCTCGACCCGCGCTTCGACGTCCCCGGTCAGGTCGAGGACGAGGAAGAACACGACGAGTTCCTCGGGATGGGGGGCTAGATGGCCGTCAACACCCCGTACCCGGCGGCCGTCAACGAGCGGCTGTCCTCTTCCCCGTTGCTGCGGGTGGAGCGCCTGAACCGGCACTTCACGGTCTCGGGAGCCCGCCTCGACGTGTTGCACGACTGCACGTTCGACGTCGCCCGCGGTGAGGTCGTCGCCATCGTCGGGCAGTCGGGGTCGGGCAAGTCCACACTGCTCAACGTCCTGGGCCTGCTCGATCAGCCCAGCGGCGGCGACTACACGTTCGACGGCGTCGACACCACGGTTCTACGGGAGGGCCGCAGGGCACGGCTGCGCGGCGCGGGGATCGGGTTCGTGTTCCAGCAGTTCCACCTGTTGGAACGGCGGACCGCACTGGCCAACGTGGGTGTACCGATGGTGCTCGCCGGTGTGCCTCTGCTCAGCCGCCGCAGACGCGCCAAGGAGCTGCTGGAATCGGTAGGTCTGGGGCATCGGCTCCACTCCCAGCCGCACCAGCTCTCCGGCGGTGAACAGCAGCGTGTGGCCCTGGCGCGCGCCCTGAGCCGGGAACCCGCACTGATCCTCGCCGACGAGCCCACGGGCGCCCTGGACGCCGCCAGCAGCACCATGATCATGGACCAGCTGATCGACCAGTCCCGGGTACGTGACGCCGCCGTCGTGGTGGTGACCCACGACCCCAAGGTGGCGGAGCGGGCCGACCGGGTCGTGGAACTCGTGGAGGGTCGCACGCGCTGATCCGCCCGCCGGGGGAGTCCGTCCTGCGACGGGCTCCCCCGGCCCACCGGGCTTTCCATGGACCGTCCGGGCGCGCAAAAAGGCGCCGGGTGGATTTCTCCACCCGGCGCCTTTTCCTGCTTGGTAGCGGGGACAGGATTTGAACCTGCGACCTCTGGGTTATGAGCCCAGCGAGCTACCGAACTGCTCCACCCCGCGTTGTTGTGATCTCTACTTTAGGGCCTTTCACCCTTGGTGGCAAATCGGTTTCTTGGAGCTAAACCGATCCGGAGATCCACCCGTTTGTCCTGGCCAGTTGCCCGACCCGGCTTTCAGCTACTCTACCAGGCTTTCCCTGCGGTCCGCCCCGGCATTCTCGCCGCGCACGCACACCGTCTCCGATATACGCTTCCCCACTCCCCCGACGATGCGGAAGAACCGGGAAAAATACCGGACCCGGGATTTCTCCCGGGTCCGATCTTGGTAGCGGGGACAGGATTTGAACCTGCGACCTCTGGGTTATGAGCCCAGCGAGCTACCGAACTGCTCCACCCCGCGTTGTTGTGTCTTCAGATTAGCGCGCCTCAGCCGGAAAGCCAAATCGCCCGGCGGAGACGTGGCCCACCCTGCACCCGGCGCGTCCCGCACGGCCGTTCGGGCCCGCTCCGCGTGCGCCGCAGGCCCCGCACGCCCCCGGAGAACAGGAACGGGGCGGGACCCGAAGGATCCCGCCCCGTCGCACTCAGCGCCCCGCAGGGGCACGGTACGGCTACGGACTAGTCGCCCGCGGCCTCCTCAACGGCTTCCAGGGCCTCGCGGAGGCGGTCGTTGGCCTCCTCGCTCGAGTCCTGGGCCTCTTCCCATGCCTCGACGGCCTCGTTGAGGGCGTCCTGGAGGTCGGTGTCGGTACCCCCGTCACCGTCGCCCGCGTCAGCGTCGGCCTCTTCCGGGTCCTCCTCTTCGGTACCTTCCTCGGTACCCTCACCGTCCGGCTCGGGCAGCGGCTCCTCGCCGCCGTCGAACAGGTTGTTCAGGGCGTCCTGGAGGTTGCTGCCGATGGCGACCTCCTCACCGAAGCCGACCATGACCTGCTGGAGCAGCGGGAAGGACGCCGCTCCGCCGCCACCGGCCTGCACGTAGAGGGGCTCCACGTAGAGCAGACCGCCAGCGAACGGCAGGGTCAGCAGGTTGCCTCGGGTCACCTCGGCCTCGGACTGCTCCAGCGGAAGCAGGACCTCACGCACGTCGGCGTCCGAGTCGAACGCGTTCTGGATCTGACCGGGACCGAAGATCACCGTGCTCCGGGGGAGCTCCAGGAGCTTCAGCTGCCCGTAGTCGTCGGACTCGGGGTTGCTGTCCACCGCCATGAACGCGGCCAGGTTCTCACGGTTACGCGGGACGAACGTGGACGTCAGCGAGAAGCTGGCCTCGTCAGCACCAGGGAAGTTGATGGTCTGGCGGTACGGCGGCTCGGGCAGGTCGCCTTCCGTGGTCGGGTCGTCGGGGACCTCCCAGAAGTCCTGACCACCGTAGTAGGCCGCGGCATCCGTGACGTGGTACTCGCGCATGATCTCGCGCTGCACCTTGAACAGGTCGTCCGGGTAGCGCACGTGCTGGACGAGCTCTTCACTCATCTCGTCCTGGCCGACCACCGCACCCGGGAAGGCGTTCTCCCACGTCTGCAGGACGGGGTCCTCCTCGTCCCAGGCGTACAGGGTGACGGTGCCGTCGTAGGCGTCGACGGTGGCCTTCACCGAGTTCCGGATGTAGTTGACCTCGTTGCCCGGAAGGGCACCGACCTGCTGCGCCGAACCATCGGTGAAGGTGTCGGTCACGGCCTGGGTGAAGTCGATCCGGTTGGCGTACGGGTAGCCGTCGGACGTGGTGTACCCGTCGACGATCCACTGAACGCTGCCGTCGACGACCGCCGGGTAGGGGCGGCTGTCCACGGTCAGGAACGGGGCGACCTTCTCCACGCGGTCCAGCGGGTCGCGCTCGTACATGATCCGCGAGTCGCTGGTGATCGCGCTGTTGAGCAGGATGCTCGTTTCCTGGTACTTGATCGCGTACAGGATGCGGTCGAAGAAGTTGTTGAGCGGGACACCGCCCTCGCCGTCGTACCTGTTGTACGCCTGCGAGCCGTCCTCGCCTTCCCCAGCGCCCTCGTCGACGGCCTCGGCGTCCTCTTCCGGCGCCTCATCGGCACCGTTGTCGCCGTCGGTCGGGGCACGGCCCTCGTCCGCGTCCGGGCTCGACTCAACAGCGTCCTCGGGGGTCGGGACCTCTTCGGTCTCCTCCTCGGCGTCGAGCGGGTAGTCGTACTCGTCCTCAGCCTGGACGATGACGTACTCGGCGCCCTCGCGGCCGTAGTAGATCCGCGGCTCGTACTCGCCCGTGACCTCGCTCAGCTCACCCCGCGGCGGGATGTTGAACTCGGTGAAGACCGGGCGGCCCTCGTCGTCGATCAGGTTGCCCGCCGCGGCGACCATTCCGTAACCGTGGGTGTAGATCAGGTGACGGTTCAGCCAGTTGTCCTGGTCGTCGGGCGGACCCTCGAGCTCACGGGCGGCAACGATCGTGTCGACCAGGTTGCCGTCGCTGTCCGCGTAGCGGTCGACCTCCAGCACGTCCGGGAACTGGTAGAACCCACGGACCTGCTGCATCTGCTGGAAGGTCTGCGAGACCACGGAGGGGTCGGCCAGACGGACGCTCGGAATGGTGTCGGCCTCCGCCGCCAGCTCCTGCGGAGTGAGCTCCGTCGTGGCGTCGTAGGTCTCGACTTCCGCGTCCGCGATGCCGTACGCCTCACGCGTGTTCTCGATGTTGCGTTCGATGTACGGGCTCTCCAGGCGCTGCTCGTTCGGGTCGACCTGGAAGTTCTGGACGATTGCCGGGTAAGCCACACCGACGACCAGGCCGGACAGCAGGAGCAGTCCGAGGGACGACACCGGGATCAGCGTGTTCTTGAAGACGATGTTGGCGAAGAAGAGGATCGCGCAGATCACCGAGATGACGGTGAGGATCGTCATCGCGGTCTTCACCGCGTTCACGTCCGTGTAGGACGCACCGAACGTGTACCCGCGGTCGGAGAACACCAGCCCGTAGCGGTCCAGCCAGTAGGACCCGGCGCGCAGCAGCACGAAGAGGCCCAGCAGGACCGAGAGGTGCACCCGGGCGGCGGGGGTGGCGCGCTGACCGGAATCGTTCTGCAGCCGCACACCGCCGTACAGGTAGTGCACGATGACGGCGGCGATGAACGCCAGGATGACGGCCGCGTACAGGTAGCCGAGCAGGACCCGCAGGAACGGGTAGGTGAACGCGAAGAACGCGATGTCCATCCCGAACTCGGGGTCGGCCATCCCGAAGTCGACGCCGTTCACGAACTGCAGGTAGGACCGCCAGTCACCGCTTGCGGCGGCACCGGCCAAGAGTGCCAGGGCACCGACCGCGATCCAGAAGAAGAGCTTGCGGTGCGGGTCGATGGACTCGCGGTAGCGGTCCAAGCCCTGCTGTTCCAGGCTCATGGGACGGATACCGGGCCTGGACCGGTAGGCGAAGTAGATACTCGCGCCGACGACGACCGCCATGACGAGCGCTGCTACGGCGAACAGCAGGACTCGGGTCCACAGCTCGGTCAGGAAGACCGAGGTGTAGCCGACGGAGTTGAACCACTTGTAGTCGGTCCAAAAGTTCGCGGCGAGCATCAACCCCGCGATGATGACGACCACGGTCGCCGCGACTGGCGCGAGCAACCTTGATCGACGAGGCATACGCGCAGGTGGTGCGCCGGGCGATCGGAAGCTCACGCCTCCCCCTCGTTCTGGCTTGGTAGGTGCGGTCGGTGCGCGTGGTGCGCCTTATTAGGGAAAACTTATTTGGTGGCCGCCGGGTTCCCGAAATCGCCCTCGACCCGGTGACAAGGCTGCATCGTTGGTGTATCGGTGACGTATCCGGGCACCACCTTTGCGACCCTACTGGCCGGGAACCGGCACGGCGAGGTTCCCGCATCGGCCACCATGGAAACGTGTCGAACATTCGCGAAGCCGTTATGGACCTGGAACGCCACGCCGCGGAGCAGGGGTGGGACCGCCCGCTGGGGCTCTACGCCCTGGTCCCGACCTCGGAGCTGCTGGCCGCCGAGCCCGCTCTCGCGGGCATGCTGGGGATCGACTCCCCGGCCGACCCCGACGAGCTGACCCCGGTCGAGCAGGAGGCGCTGCCCAAGGACGTTCCCTTGGAGGAGGCGCTGGGCCGCATCCTGTGGCCCGAGGGCGTGGCCGGGTGCGCCCTGGTCATGGAGCGCCTGGTGGTGAAGGGTTCGGACGAGACCCTGGCCGCGGGCGAGGACCCGACCGCCACAGGCAAGGAGACCGAGGAGATCCGGATGGTCGCGGCGGTTCTCCGCGACGGATCGCGCCACTGCGCGATGCGGATGCGCAGTCACGACGCCGAGTCCGAGGTGCTCAACGGCCCGGACCTGATCCCGGCGCTGACCTCGGCGCTCGCCCTCACCCTGGACCTGGAGGAGGAGCCTCCCAAGAACGAGGGCTGACCCTCCCCGGCCGAACCGAAGACCCCGCGAACCACCGGACCCCCACGGCCCGTCCCGGCCGCGGGGGTCCTCTGTCTTCCGGACGTGCCCCCTACTCACAGCGGGGCAGGTCGTCGCCGTCTTCGCGGATGGTGTCCAGCGCGTCCATCGCGTCAGTGAGGGTCTCGATGCTCACCACTTCGAGGTCGTTGCGCGCTGCGGACTGGGAGACCTGGTCACAGCTTTCGGACGCCACGAAGAAGTACTCTGCCCCGTCGCGTTCGGCGCTGACCATCTTCTGCGGGATACCGCTGACCCCGCCGACCTGGCCGTCGGAGGTGACGGTGCCCGAACCCGCGACGCTGACACCGCCGGTGATGCTCTCCTCGCTGAGCCGGTCGATGATCCCGAGGGCGAACATCATGCCTGCGCTCGGGCCGCCGATCTCGCCCACGGCGATGTCGATGTCGACCGGGAAGTCCATGTCGTCGGCGATGAGCACGCCGACCGCCGCGGCGCCGTTCTCGCCCTCGACGGTGTCGAGCTCGACCTCCAGCTCCTCACCGTCGCGGTCCAGGACGAGCTCGACCGGGTCACCGACGTCGCGCTCGGCGACCCGCTCCACCACGTAGGCGCTGCCCACCAGTTCTTCGGGATCGTCTTCGGAGGCGCTCGTGGGCACGGGCCCACCGTCGACCTCGGTGATGAGGTCGCCGGGCTCGACGACGCCGTCGGCGGGCATGTCCTCGATGGTGTCTGCGACCAGCGGGATCGCTTCGTAGGCGAGGTTGATCTGGTTGAGTGCGGCGGCCGTCGCGTCGGTCTGGGAGTCGTTCATCTGGATGGTCTGCCGCTCACTCACCTCCTCGGCCGAACGCCCGGCGGGGAAGAGGAGTTCCTCCGGCAGGACCGCCTGGTCCGGTGACAGCCATGCCGTCACCAGGCTGAGGAGGTCGATCCGGTGTTCGGGGCCGCCCGCGTACTGGACGGTCACCATAGAGAGCGAGCCGTCGTGCTCGTAGTCGTCAGTGCCCTCGACACCGATGATGGGCTGGCCGTCCTCCTGGTCCCCCAGCGTGTCCAGGGTGACCCCGGGTGCGGCCACCAGGTAGGGCATGGGCAGGAAACGGCTGCCGTACCCGAGCCCGGCAAGCAGGACGAGAGCGGCGACAAGGGTCATGACACGACGAACCATGCTGCACACCTTAGAGCCCCCCGGAGACCCGCCGGCGCTAGGGCATGCTCGGCGGACACATACCCTGCTGCGCAGGGGCGCCGCTCCCAGGGCTCAAGGAGAACCTACCCACTCGTTCTCTCCGTTCTCGAAGGCCTGGTTCTTCCAGATGGGCACCTGGGCCTTGAGGTCGTCGATGAGGCGGCGACAGGCGGCGAAGGCCTCTTCGCGGTGTTCGGCTCCGGCCGCTACGACCACGGCGATGTCACCGATCTCCAGGTCGCCGACCCTGTGCACGGCGGCCATCCGCACGACCGGCCGACCCGGGACGGAGGTGTCGGCCAGCACCTTCTCCATGACGGAGCGCAGCCGAGCTTCCACGGTCGGGTGGGCCGAGTAGGACAGGGCGGAGACGTCCCGGCCGTGGTCGTGGTCGCGCACGGTACCGATGAAGACGGCCGTCCCGCCGACTCTGGCGTCGGTCACCGCCGCCAGGACTTCGTCCACGGACAGGGGCGTGTCGCGTACGGCCGCGAGAGTGATCTGTTCCACGTGCAAACCGTACCAAGCGGCCGTTCGCACGACACTCCTGCACTTGAACGGTGCACACGCCGGAACGGGTGCACGCGGGGTCCGCGACGCGCCGTGGACCCCGGACCCGGATCAGCTCTTACCGCGTTTGCGCAGGTGGCGAATGGCTGCCGCGGTTCCGATGGCCGCGGCGGCTGCACCCGCAGCACCCGCGGCGGTGATCGTGACTTCCTTGCGGCCGACGCTGCGCCCGGCGATCGCGTGCTTGCCGCTCTTGGACTCCAGGAGTGCCCCGAGAACGGACTCGTTGTCGTGGGCGGGCTTCCATCCCGCGTCGTGGAGCGCGCGGCAGTCCACGACACACGGGTAGACCAGGAACTTGATCTCGCCCGCGGCGGCCGGGGTGATGCGGGCCTGGTGGAGTCGGCGAACCGCACCGAAGGCCAGGTTGGCGGGGACCTCGAAGTGCTTCATCCCCGCGATGTCCTCCACCTCTCCCTGTGTCAGGGATCCCTCGCTGGCCGCGGCGACCACACCCTTGTCTCCGGTCACGCCATGCAGGGCGCAGAACGCCAGCGCGGAGGCGAGGTCTTCCTCGTGGCAGAACTGCCAGTGCTGTTCGTGGCCCTTGACGGTGAGCAGTCGCGGCGCGGAGAAGTGACGGCTCAGGAGCGTGTCCAGCTCCGGCCCCACCAGCGGGGCGGGGCGCACCACCGTGACGGTGAGCCCGGGGTGGGCCCGGCGGGCGCGCTCGGCCAGTTCCTCGATCTCGGCGAAGTCCCCCACCAGGCCTTCGCTGTTGTCCGAGACACGGCTGGCGTTCTCGGCCAGCGGGACCGGGTTGTCCGGGGCAGCGCCGTAGACCATGGTGCTGGTGATGAGAATGACCCGTGGGACGCCTGAGGCGGCAGCGGCGGTGAGGACGGTCTGGGCCGCACGAACGTTGTGCGCGCGGCGCTCCGCGGGTTTGGTGTCGAGGGATCTGTCGTCAGCCGTGTGCACGAGCACGTCGATCCCGTCCAAGCGGGAGACGAGCCCCGGGTCGCAGATGTCCGCGATACGCCAGGTGACCCCGCGCAGGTCAGCGAACTCTTCGTCGATGGCGACGACCTCGCGGGCAGCGATGGAACCTTCTGGAGTGGCCAGGCGTTGCACGAGGAGTCGGCCCACTCCGGAGGCGGCACCGGTGACCGCCACCGCCATGCCCGCCCTATCCGGTGGGCTGTGCTCTGGGCGAACCTGGTTGCTTTCGGTATTCACTCCGGGCGACTCCCAGCTAACGTGACAGTGGAGACCAAACCTAATCCTGCCTGAGGTCTGATTGTGAGCGACCTGCCTTTCGGTTTCAGCATGCCGAACGATCCCGATGACGAGTCCGGACGCCGCTCTGGCGACTCCGGCTCGGGTGCCGGCAGCGGCCGCCCGGGCGGGGGGGACTCCGGAATGCCGGACGGTTTCCCGTTCGGCGATCCGCAACAGATGGCCAACATGCTCCGCCAGTTCGCGGACATGATGTCGTCCCAGCCCACCCCCGGTGTTCCCGAGGAGGGAAAGACCTCCTCGACGTCCGGCATCAACTGGGACATGGCCAAGAACATCGCGCGGCACACGGTGTCCCAGCAAGGGGACCCGAGTGTGCCGCCCGCCGACTACGCACGGATCGAGGAGGCCCTACGCCTCGCCGACCTGTGGCTCGACCAGGCTACCGACCTGCCCTCGGGGCTCCAGACCGCCCAGGCCTGGAGCCGGTCGGAGTGGATCGAGAAGACGATGGACTCGTGGGCGCAGTTGTGCGACCCGCTGACCGCCAAGACCGTCCAGGCCATGGGGCAGAACCTGCCCGAGGAGATGGCCTCCGTCGCCGGTCCGCTGCTGGGCATGATCCAGCAGATGGGCGGCATGATGGTCGGCCAGCAGGCCGGCCAGGCCATCGGTGAACTCGCCCAGGAAGTGATCGGTACCACCGACATCGGCCTGACCCTCGCCGGAGAGGGCAACGCCGCGCTGCTGCCCTCGGGTGTGGCCCGCTTCAGCGAGGGCTTGGAGATCCCCGACGACGAGGTCCGGTTGTACCTGGCCGCTCGTGAGGCCGCCGTGCACCGCCTCTACTCGCACGTGCCGTGGCTGCGCTCGCACGTGTCCCGGCTCGTCGAGGAGTACGCGGCCGGAATGTCCTTCGACGTCAGCGGACTCGAGGACAAGCTCGGTGAGATCGATATCTCCAACCCCGAGGCGCTGCAGGAGGTCATGTCGGGCGGGATGGGCCCCGAGGGCCTGCTCCAGCCGGAGGACACCCCGCAGCAGAAGGCGGCCCTGGCGCGCCTGGAGACCACCCTCGCCCTGATCGAGGGCTGGGTGGCGACCGTGGTGTCTTCGGCCGTGTCCGACCGCCTGCCGCAGGCCGGGGCGCTCGCGGAGACCACCCGGCGCCGCCGTGCGACCGGTGGCCCCGCCGAACACACCTTCGCCGCCCTGGTCGGCCTGGAGCTGCGCCCGCGCCGCCTGCGCGAGGCCGGTGCGCTGTGGTCCGCTTTGGAGGAGGCCCGTGGCGTGGAGGGCCGGGACGCCGTGTGGCAGCACCCCGACCTGATGCCCACCGGTGACGACCTCGACGACCCGGACGCCTTCGTGCACGGGCGGAGCGAGTTCGAGGGTGCGGACTTCGACATCTCGTCGCTGACCGAACCCGACGGCTCGGAGAAGCCCAAGCCCGGCGAGGAGACCGGCGAGGACGAGGACAAGGACGGCAAGTAGGTGACTCTGCACGCGGACGCCCGGGCGGCGCTCGGCGCGTGGCGCGCGCCCGACGAGGGGCAGGAGCGGCTGCGCGACTCCTATGTGAAGCACCTCGACGCGCACGCCGACGGCATGTGGCGCGAGTGCCTGCCCGGCCACCTGACCGCGAGCTCGGCGATCATCTCGGCCGACGGTTCCAGGGTGGCCCTGGTCCTGCACCGCGTCCACAGGATGTGGTTGCAGACCGGTGGCCACTGCGAGACTGAGGACGCCACGCTGGGCGGTGCCGCGCTGCGCGAGGCCACCGAGGAGTCGGGGATCTCCGGGCTCACCGTGCTCCCCGACCCCGTACGGCTGGACCGCCACGCGGTGCCGTGCGGTGGCGGCAGCTTCCACCTGGACGTGCAGTACGCGGCCCTCGCCCCGGGCGACGCGGTGCTGGTCCGGGACCCGGACGAGTCCGCCGACCTGGGTTGGTTCCCGGTCGACGACCTCCCTGAGCCCACGGACGACTCCGTGCGCGACTTGGTCAGGTCGGCGGCAGCCGCGGTGCGCGCCGCCGGTGTCCCCTCGAGGTCCGCGCCGTGTCCCTGATCACCGTCATCGGCATGCTCGGCGGTCTGGCCGTCGTCCTGGTCGCCCGCCGAGGCAAGAAGGCCATGGAGAAGCTCATCGCCGACGAGCTGGCCGGGCGCGCCGGGCCACGGGAGATCGCCCAGGCGCGCGTGGAACAGAAGCGGCGCTCCGTGCTCTTGGTCCAGGCGATCTGCGGTTTCGTGGCCGTACTGCTGGTGGCGGTGCTGGGGCGGGCCGCGGTCTCCGGCGACTGGGGCGGTATGACGACCTACTACGCCGCCATCTTCGGTGTCGTGCTCGTGGTGAGCGGGATCGCCCTGCGGCAGGTCGGCAAGGACCTCACGCGCGCCCGGGAGAAGCTCGACCAGCTCAACTCCTGACCCCGACCGGTTCACCGGCCCGGAGACACTTGACACGATCGGGCGTACAATTTCTTGTACAGGCAAGGTCGGGTATCCCGATGGCAGCCGCAGGAGGAACCGTGACCAAGACGATCACCTACTCCGAGTCCCGCGCCAACTACGCGGCCACCATGGACGCGGTCGTGAATGACCGCGAGGAGGTCATCATCACCAGAGCCGGACACGAGCCCGTGGTGATGATGGCCCTGTCCGAGTACGAATCCCTCAGAGAGACCGCCTACCTACTCCGCAGCCCGGAGAACGCTCGGCGCCTGGTCGATGCCATCGAGCAGCTCGAGTCCGGCCACGGGGTAGAGCGGGGCCTTTCCGAATGAAGCTCGTCTGGGCGGAGCACGCCTGGGAGGACTACGTCTGGGGGCAGGGGCAGGACCGCAAGGTCCTGAAGCGCATCAACGCACTGCTTAAGGACATCAGCCGACACGGCAACGAGGGCATGGGGAAACCCGAGCCGCTACGCCACGGTTTCCATGGCTACTGGTCGCGGCGGATCACCGATGAGCACCGTCTCGTCTACCGTATCCACGAGGATGAGATCCGCATCGTGGCCTGCCGTTACCACTACGGGAAGTAGGCGCCCGACCGGTCACTCCTCGAAGGCGACCTCGTCGGCCTCGAGCGCCTCGTCCTCTTCCTCGGCGTGGAAGCACGTCTCGGAGCGGCTGCCCGCGCTGAAGCCCTCCAGGTAGCCGCGGGCGCGGTCCGCCTTGGGGTAGCGGCGGACCAGGTCCCAGAAGTCCCGGCCATGGTGCGGGATGTGCAGGTGCGCGAGTTCGTGGACCAGGACGTAGTCCACCACCCAGGCCGGCATTCCGGCGACGCGACGGGAGATCCGGATGCTTCGGGTGTCCGGCGTGCAGGAGCCCCAGCGGGAGTTCTGGTTGTCGACCCAGCGGACGCTGTCGGGGAGGAAGGTGCCGTCCAGGTAGCGCTCGGCCAGTTCGACCGCGCGCTCGTGGAGTTCACGGTCTCCTGGGCGGCGGCGCCCCTCGCGCGCCTCGAGCTTTTGCAGCATCTGATCCACCCAGCGCTTTTCCTCTGCGCGGGAGAACGTCGCGGGCACGAGGACGACCGTGGTGTCCCCGTCCCGGTAAGCCGACACGGTACGCCGACGACGAGGACTGCGTCGTACCTCGATTTTGGTGTTCGAGGGCACGAACTTTACGGTATCCGAGGGAGGCGCATCCGAACAGGTGTGGCTTGACCCGTTATGCCAGCGGTGCGACACGATGTCCGCCTACAGCCTCCGAGTCGCGAATCGCCTGCCCGCGGCGGGTTCAGCTCTGACCAGGGCGACTTTTCGGCCGGTGACAGAAGACACATCACGCCGATTCTCGGAGCCCCCACGCGATTTTGGTTATGAAAATGAGACCGGACAGCGCTCCCATGGGGGAGGCTGCCCGGCCTCGTAGTTCGACCGGCTACGCCCGGATGACAGTTCAGTCGGGTGGGCCACCGGCTCGGCCCTGACCGCTCAGGGCGTTCCGGTCACGCTCACCGGCGGTCAACATAGCCGGGACCACGCGATTTCCATGATCGCCTGCTCCGCACGGCGGTCCTCGCGCTGGCGAGCTCGAAGCTGTCGGGCACCAAGCCTTCTCACCTGGCGCTCCTTCGGCTCGTCCGTCGACCGCTCCACCATCTGCATCAGTTCCTGCATCATCGCTCTAAGAGTCCTTCTCGCTGGTTCGTGTGTGGGAGTGCTCGACCGTGTCGGGGGTCAGGCCGCGACCGGGGCGGGGTGCTTCCGGGGGCGGCCACGGGGGCGCTTGCGCGCCACGACCTGACCGGAGACGAGCAGCTGCCCGCCCCAGACCCCCCACGGCTCACGCCGCTCGAGCGCGTCCGCCAGGCACTGCTCCTTGATCGGGCAGGCTCCGCAGATCGCCTTGGCCTGCTCAACTTCGGCGGGGGCCTCCGCGAAGAACAGGTCCGGCTCCGCACGGCAGGGAATGTCGACCTCGCCCAGGTTGGGCGTTTCCAGGACCGACGCAAGCATCGGTGCCCTCCAAGATCTTTGATCGTTCGTACAACGCGGTCGGTGTTCAGTCACCGGAACCAGTCCGGTGCGGGACCTGGACTTGCGATGCCGCCGCTACTGCCCTCGTCTCTGGGAGACGGGAAGCCAACGGAGATACAAAGAAAGCCGCGGCCCCTTTTCTGGGGTCCGCGGCCACGGTCGGAACTCTCGGCCTAGTGTTGCCCTAGGCCGGAATCTTCCGTGGACACTCCCCCAATGCGCCATACCAGCGCGGGGTTTCGTGCGATGCCTGGTCGAAGCCACCGATGAGCTTGCCTCGATCAAGGGCAGGCTCGGACTCGTGGCGCAGGCCACCGGGAGCACCGGCTTCGGACACACCGCTCCCCATGGCCGACACACCAGCCCTGACGAGCTGGACGGCCTCGGCGGCGGGATTGCCACTTCCGGTGTTCAAACGGTTGCCAACGGTGGCGACCTTGATGGTGCTACCGCTCAGGGCGATGCCCGAAGCGACGCGCGGCGAGAACAGCTGCCAGGCAGCGATACCGGTGGTTTCCGTGTTCTTCGTGGTCATTGGATCGGGCACCTCCTTCAAAGTCGGGCACAGGGTCTTGCACCTGTACCGAGAGCGGTCATTGCGACGGTGTACACACTACGGACCGCCCCACAAGTCGGCAACCTATTTTTGACCTGCGAAAACGTCCGCATCTGGCCAGAACTTCGAGGGAATGACGAAGGGTCCGAGAGCGTTACCGGCACGCTCTCGGACCCCTGTCAGAACCCTCTTTCCGGGTCTTGGCTGGTGAAGGGCGGCGGGCCGCCCCGAGCCTGGGCCTAAACCCAGCCCTCCGCATCGACCACCCGGATCATCCCCTCCTGCATCACGGAGCAGACGAGCTGTCCGTCCCGGGTGTAGACCAGACCGCGGGCCAGTCCCCTGGCGCCCTGAGCGGTCGGGGACTCCTGCGCGTAGAGCAGCCACTCGTCCGCGCGGAACGGGCGGTGGAACCACATGGCGTGGTCGAGGCTGGCCATCGAGATGCCCGCGAAGGAGCGGCCGTGCCGCAGCAGCACCGTGTCCAACAGCGTCATGTCCGATGCGTAGGTCATCAGGCACACCTGGGTCATGCGGTCGTCGGGCAGCTTGCCGTTGACCTTGAACCACACCGGATTGGACGAAGTGCGCAAGTCGGGGTCGCGCTCGGCCTCGAACGACATCGCGCCCACCGGCCGCATCTCGATCGGGTGCCACTGCACGAAGTTGGGCACCTTGCCGAAGGCCTTGTGCAGCCGTTCACGGGTGCTGAGCAGGTCCTCGGGCGGGGGCACGTCCGGCATGGGGATCTGGTGGTCCAGCCCCGGCTCTTCCTTGTGGAAGGAGGCGGACAGGGTGAAGATCGCCTTGCCGTGCTGGATCGCCACGACCCTGCGGGTGGTGAACGAACGACCGTCGCGGACCCGGTCGACCTCGTACACGATCGGCACCGACGGGTCGCCCGGCCTTATGAAGTAGGCGTGCAGGGAGTGCACATGCCGGTCCGAGGGCACGGTCCGGCCCGCCGCGACGAGCGCCTGCCCCGCGACCAACCCGCCGAATACCCGCTGGGGGCCCTCCGTCGGGCTGCTTCCGCGGAAGATGTTGACCTCGATCCGCTCCAGGTCCAAGACCCGCAGCAGATCCTTCAGGGGCTGCCCGCTGGGCCCGGCGTCGACGCGTTCACTCATCCTCTTCCTCTCCGTCACCGGCGGCCGACCCCACCGGTTCACGCCCCGCGACCAGCGCGAGTACCGCCTCACCGTAACGGTCGAGCTTGACCGCTCCGACACCGGACACGGCCGAAAGCTGGGAGACGCTCGAGGGCTCCTGTTCAGCGATGGCCTGGAGGGTTGCGTCGGTGAAGATCACGTAGGCGGGGACCTTCTGCTCCTGCGCCGCCTCCCTGCGCCAGTCGCGCAGACGCTCCAGCAGCGCCTCGTCGTAGGTGGACGGGCAGTCCAGACAGCGGCCGAGCTTGCGCTCGGGGGCGTCGGAGAGCACGTTCGAGCACACACGGCACCGCACGACCCCGCCCTTGCGGCGGTCCCGGCGGTTGGCGGTGGAGGGCGACGCGGGGCGCAGGCCGTCGAGGAACCGCGACGGCTTTCGCGTCTTCCTGCCGCCGGGCGAACGCGACAGGGACCAGGACAGCGCCAGATGGGCGCGGGCACGGGTGACCCCGACATAGAAGAGCCTGCGCTCCTCCTCCACCTGGTCGTCGGTCTCCGCGTAGATAATCGGCATCATGCCCTCTGTGAGGCCGACGAGGAACACCGCGTCCCACTCCAGTCCCTTGGCGGAGTGCAGGGACGCGATGGTGACGCCCTCGAACCCGGGTGCGTGCTCGGTGGCCATGCGCGCGTCGAGCTCGTTGACGAAGTCGGCCATGGTGGCGGCCCGGCCCCCGGTCCCCGCGCCCGCTGCCACGTCTTCGGCCAGCTGGGCCAGCGCGGAGAGCGACTCCCAGCGCTCCCTGGCTTGGCGGCCCTCGGGCGCCCTCTCGGTCAGCCCCATCTGTGAGAGCAGGTGGCGCACGGTCTGCACGAGGGGCTCGGCCTCCTCGTCGGCCGCGCCGTGCCGGGCACCGCGCAGGGTGTGCACGGCCTGCCTGATCTCGGGGCGTTCGAAGAAGCGCGCGGTGCCGCGCACGGTGAAGGGGACGCCCTCGTCGGTCAGAGCCTGTTCGTAGGCGGCGGACTGGGAGTTGGTGCGCAGCAGGACCGCGATCTCGCTCGCGGGAACCCCGTCCTCCAGGAGCACGCTGATCTTCCGTGCGACCCCGGTGGCCTCGGCGGGCTCGTCCTCGTACTCCTGGTAGAGGGGGTCGGGGCCGTCGGGGCGCTGCGCCTGGAGCGTGAGGTGGTTCGCGGAGGCCGTTCCCCGGGCCTGCCCGATGACGTGGTTGGCCACTCGCACGACCTGGGGGGTCGAGCGGTAGTCGCGGACCAGCCGGACGACCGCGGCGTGCGGGTAGCGGTTCCCGAACCCGGTCAGGTAATCCGGAGTCGCCCCGGCGAAGGAGTAGATGGTCTGGCTGGGGTCGCCGACCACGCAGAGGTCGTCGCGGTCGCCGAGCCAGGCGTCCAGGAGGAGCTTCTGCAGCGGGTTGACGTCCTGGAACTCATCCACCACGAAGTAGCGGTACTGGTCGCGGACGCGCTGGGCGATCGCCGGGTACTCGGTGATCATCCCGGCGGTGAGTTCCAACATGGACTCGAAGTCGAGGAGGTTGCGCTCGCTGCGCAGCTCCTCGTAGGCCTCGTAGACCCGCGTGACCTCGCCGGTGGACATCGGCGCCTGCCGGCCAGCCTTGGTCACGGCCTTGTCGTAGTCGCTGGGGCGTACCTGGGTGACCTTGGCCCACTCGATCTCACTGGCGAGGTCGCGCAGCCCGATCCGATCCGGTTGCAGCCCCACCGAGTTGGCCGCGCGCGCCACCGCCTGGATCTTGCTGTCGATCAGGGTGGGTTTCTCACCGCCGACCACTTGTGGCCAAAAGTAGGAGAGCTGACGGAGCGCGGCCGAGTGGAAGGTCCGGGCCTGCACCCTGGGGGCTCCGAGAGAACGGAGCCGGCCGCGCATCTCCCCGGCCGCGCGCGCCGTGAAGGTGACCGCGAGGATCTGCTGTTCGGAGACGATTCCGCTGGCCACAGCATGTGCGATGCGGTGCGTGATGGCCCTGGTCTTCCCCGTTCCAGCACCGGCCAGAATGCACACGGGGCCGCGCAAAGCACGCGCCGCCTCGGTCTGCTCCGGGTCCAGTCCCTCCAGGACGCGGTCGGGGTCCATGGTGCTCCTGAATCGGTTTGGGGCGGTTGTGCGCGCACAGTCTCTCAATTATCGGTTGTCAAGGGGAGCGGATCGACCGACCCTGGTTGTGGAATGGGGTGAACGAGCCAAGCAACACATTCCAGAACCAGTCGCCCTTGTGAGGCGTCCCACGTTGTGTCGTGCGGTCATGGGAAGCGGTTGGGTACCCCTTGGTGTTGGAACGGGGGGATCCATCCCGACCATGACCTTCGACCTGAAAGACGTGAGCGAGATGACGAGTACGGACACCGAGAAGTTCACCATGTACAGCACTCCCTGGTGCGGGTACTGCAGACGGCTCAAGAGCCAGCTCTCCCGCGAGGGGATCACCTTGCACGAGGTGAACATCGAGGACAATCCGGAGGCCGCGGAGTACGTGATGAAGGTGAACGGCGGAAACCAGACGGTTCCCACCGTGGTCTTCAGCGACGACTCCGCCATGACCAACCCGTCACTCGCTCAGGTGAAGAAGAAGTTGGCCGAGCTGTCCTAGGACGAACGGCGCGGGCCGCTGCTGCGGCCCGCGCGACGGGGAGCCCTCCCTCAAGGGCTGACACCCCCGGGTCCGACCGGCGGTCCGGCCGACATCGGAGCTCGGACCATGATGACGGGGAGTGTTGAGTTGGGGGACCAAGTGAGGCCTCATGACATAGCGGTCACCGACACGGTGGACGTCGAAGTGGTGCGCCGCACCCCGAACGGGTGGCGTGTGGGCACAGGCCAGAATGGGCACGAGACGCCCGACCTGGTCAGCGCAATGGTCCTGGCGGACCTTCTCACCTCGGAAGCGGGCACGAACCGCCCTCGTACGTCGGCGCCCGGCCGGGCCCCCGAGGGTGCCACGGAAGTGGAGCGCCTTCGGCACACCATCACGCAGCTGGAACACGCCCTGCACTCGCGCGTCGTGGTGGAGCAGGCGATCGGTGTCCTCGCCGAACGGCACACGATGCCGCCGCGCGAGGCCTTCGAGAGACTGCGCTCCTCTGCCAGGTCCCGCGGACGCAAGGTCGCCGAACTGGCCCGGGACGTGGTGGAGAGCAGCACGAGCCCGCTGACCGTTCTTCCGGACGAGCTCAACACGGAGACTGGCTGACAGCACTCGGTGCGGGCTGCGGACCGTCCGATTCGGGGGGACGGACGGCCCGCGGTCACCAGCCGCCGGGGAGCTCCGCGCCGTACCAGTGCTCGACGAGGGTGCGGGCAATGGAGACCCGTCCGGGCAGGACGACCTCCTCGGCGTACACGGCCTCCGCCAGTTCGGAACGCGTGAACCACCGGGTCTCGGCGATCTCGTCGTCGGTGGCCTCGGTCTCGCCCACGGCGCGGGCGGTGTAGCCCATCATGAGGCTGCGCGGGAACGGCCAGGGCTGCGAGGACACGTAACGGGGCTGCTCGACGACCACGCCCGCCTCTTCGGCGACCTCGCGCACGACCGCCTGCTCCAGAGACTCCCCCGCGTCGACGAACCCGGCCAGCACGGAAAAGCGCCGGGCGTCCCAGTTCGGGTTGTTGCCGAGGAGCGCTTCCTCCTGCCCGTCACGCTCCCGGTGCACCAGCATGATCACCGCAGGGTCCATCCGGGGGAACTGTTCGGTCCCCTCCGTCTCGCAGACCCGGACGTGCCCCGCCTTCTCGATACGGGTGCGCGCGCCGCAGCGCGGACAGAAGCCGTGGCTGGCGTTCCAGTTGGCAAGAGCGATCGCCCGGGTGAACAGGCCCGTGTCGTGGTCGTTCAGGATCGCGCCGACGTCGCGCAGGGAGGCGGGTTCTGCGACAGGGTTCGCGGCCAGGTCCGACTTGGAGCGGACCGCGAAGTAGGCGCGCTCGCCGTCGGTACCCAAAAGGTAGCGCTCGCCGGCCGGGGCGTGCTGGGGGTCGGTGAGGACCAGTTCACGGGTCTGGCCAGTGGTGACCAGCGCTCTGGACTGCTTGGCCATGAGCGCCTTCCAGCCGTAGCTGCCGGGCTCCCCTCCCTCCAGGACCAGGACCCGGGTGCTCGGGTCCTGCCAGGCTGCTGCCAACCATGCGTCGTCTCCGCGCCGGTGCCCGGCGGGGTCGACGGTAGAGCGGGAGAGGAGGGGTGCGGCTTCGGATTCCATACGGCCTTCCGGGTTCGTGGTTCACCTACTAGGTGTAGCGCCTTCGAGGGGATCGCGCACTCCCGTCAGGGAAACCGGTGAGGGAGTGCGGCCACCGCACGGGCGGCGGCCGCACCGGGCTCAGGCGCCCTTCGCGGCGCCCAACTCCTCCCACAGGTAGGCGGCGCTCTCGGCGCCCTTCAGCAGAAGGGGCATCTCGACCTTCTCGTTGGGGGCGTGGATGCGGTCCTCGTTGAGTCCCACGGCCACGAACACCAGCGGAGCGTCGAGGATGTCCGCGATGTCCGCCTCGGGTCCACTGCCGCCTTCACGGGTGAACAGGACCTCCTTGCCGAAGGCGCGGCCCATGGCGGAACGGGCGGCCTTCAGGGCGGTGGAAGACAGGTCGGAGGCGCAGGCACGCACACCCGGACCGCCGAACTCCAGCTCGGCGCTGATGCCGTCGGGGGTCGCCGCCTCGACGTAGGCCCGGACGCGGTCCTGGATCTCCAGGGGCTCCTGTCCAGGTACCAGGCGGAAACTGATCTTGGCATGCGCGGAGCGGGGAACGATGGTCTTGCCGCCCGCGCCGGTGTGGCCGCCCCACATGCCGTTGATCTCCGCTGTGGGTCGCAGCCAGACGCGCTCCAGGGTGCTGTAGCCCTTCTCGCCGCGGGCGGCCGTGGACGCCGCCGTGGCCAGCCAACGCGCCTCGTCGAAGGGCAGGCGGGCGATGAGTTCGCGCTCTTCGTCACTGGCTTCGACGACACCGTCGTAGAAGCCGGGGATCACGACGCGGTTGTCTGCGTCATGCAGGCCGGAGAGCAGGTCGCTCATGACCTTGAGCGGGTTGGGGACGGCACCGCCGAAGGAGCCGCTGTGCAGGTCCCGTTCGGGGCCGTACAGGTTGACCTCCACGTCGGTGACACCGCGCATGCCCACGCACATGGAGGGGGTGTCGGGGGCCCACATGGTGGTGTCGGAGATGACGGCGACGTCGCAGGCCAATCGCTCGCGGTTGGCCTTCATCAGATCGGCGAAGTGCACCGACCCGGACTCTTCCTCGCCCTCGACGAGGAGCTTGACCGTGACCGGAGGGGCGTCGGCGCCAGAGGCGGCCAAGGCGGCGCGCACGCCCAGGGCGTGGAAGAGGACCTGGCCCTTGTCGTCGGAGGCGCCCCGCGCGTAAAGGGAGGTGCCGCGCTCGGTGGGGACGAAGGGCTCGGTCTCCCACTCCTCGACCGGGTCGACCGGCTGCACGTCGTGGTGGCCGTAGACGAGCACGGTGGGCGCCTCGGGATCGGCCGCGGGCCACTCAGCGAACACGGCGGGCAGGCCGGGGGTCTCCCAGACCTCGACCGTGGGGAACCCGCTCTCGGTGAGGTGGTCGGCCAGCCACCCGGCGGAGCGGCGCACGTCCTCGTGGCGCTCGGGGTCTGCGGAGATCGAGGGGATCGCCAGCCACTCTTTGAGCGAAGCGAGGAACCCGTCCCGGTGGGCCTCGATGTAGGCGCGTGCGTCCATGTGCCGTCCTTGTCCTAGACATCCTTGTCGACATCGACCATAGAACCTGGACACACATGACCGGCCACGCCAATCTAAAACCCAATGGTTGTAGATAACGAGTCCAGCGAGCACGCGAGCGTGGACCGGCTGTTCCACGCCCTGTCCGACGGCACCCGCCGTGACATCCTCCACCGCTCAGTGGAGGGCGGCCTCTCGGTGTCACGGCTGGCCGAGTACTACCCGATGAGCTCTGCGGCAGTGCAGAAACACGTCACGGTGCTGGAGCGGGCCGGTCTGGTGAGCAAGGAGCGCCACGGACGGGAGCAGCTCGTGCGCCTCGAACCCGACGCCGTGCACCGGGCTCGAGCGGCCCCCGACCGGATCGAGGGGTTCGGGGAAGAGCCGGGCGAACCCGGGGGCATGCCGAGCGTCACCATCCGATGGGAGATCAGCGAGCACGGCGACGGCGCCCGTATGGTCTTGCGCTCGACCTTCACGTCGGTCGAGGCCATGGAGCAGATGATCGAGATGGGCATGGACGAGGGCATGAGCGCGGCGATCGGACAGATCGACAAGCTGCTCGCCGCCTGAGCCCCGAAGCGGCTCAGGCCCGGGCGGTGTCCTGCGCGGCGTGACGGTCGGCCAGCCGGGCAGGGCCCTCGACCCACCCGACTCCGGGTTTCCGGGGTTTCGGATGGAACCATTTGCGGTGTTCGGGACTCTGACGACACGGGGCGGGAAAGACCCGTCCCGGACCCAGGAGGCCCGTGTGAGCACCAACCCCCAGATCGCCGCCAGGTTCGGCGACCTCTTCGACGTCCTGGACACCGACGATGACAAGACCGTGACCTGGAACGACTACCAAAGACTCGTGGACCGGTACGTGTCCGGCTACGGCTTGGAAGCGTCGGCGCCCCGTGCGCAGGCCATCCAGACGGCATACGAGTCCCTGTGGCAGAAGCTGGCCGGACAGGCCGAGGAAGAAAGCCTGGACCGCGAGCAGTTCGTGGCCGCCATGCACGCGGCCGCGGAGGACCGCAGCCCGTCCAACGCGGCCGAGGCCGTGGCGGAAGCGGTGTTCGACCTGCTCGACGCCGACGGCGACGGCCGGATCAGCGAACAGGAGTTCCTGGTCTACGCCAACACCCTCGGCGCAGAGGAACAGGGCGCCAAGAAGCGGTTCGCGCACGTCGACACCGACGGCGACGGCGACATCAGCCGTGAGGAGTTCGTGCTGTCCGCCCGGCAGTACCTGTTCGGCGACGACATCGACTCCCCTGGCGGCTTCGTTTTCGGCGTGGTCTGATTCGGCACGGACTGATTCGGCACGGTCTGATTCGGCACGGACTGATTCGGCACGGTCTGATTCGGCACGGACTGATTCGGCACGGTCTGATTCGGCACGGACTGACTCTCGCGCGAACCCCCAGCGAGTGAATTCCCAGGGGCAGCAGCACCCATTCTTGCAGCCTGGAGTTCCTCTATGCGACTAGGGCTTCCCTGCCGGTCGGCAGTTTCTCCGATAGCTGGGGCCTGCCCTTGGCAACTGGGAGTGTCCTCCTTTCCCGCCGCCCGATTGTGGCCGTCTCCGCTACGCGCGTCAAGGTAGACGCCATCGAGCGCTTCGCGCATCAAAGGCGCTCCACCTTGACACGCTCCGCTCCGACGGCGGGTTGGCGGCTATCGGGAAAGGGGGACGGGTGGTCGAGGCCCGAGCCATTCCGGGCTACGCCCGAAAAACTGATTCTGTCGGCCTGACGGCCGATGCCTGCCCCTGCGCCGGAGCGTTGACGCCTGGCGGTGTCGCGGCTGGTCATTCGCCCCTGCGAACCCCGAACAGCGCGGCCTGACGGCCGGGTGGGCCCCTGCGCCGGAGCCTACCGGTTGCGGGTGTCGCGGCCGGTCAATGCGCCCAGCGAAAACCCCGATGATCTTGCCCCTGTCTCCACCCTCGGCCGCCGAGAGTGGAGACAGGGGCAAGATCATTCCCATTGTGGTGTGCATTGAGGTTTTCTCAACGAAGATCATTTCCACTGCCCGTTGAGGACAAGCGCGGATCGTGTGATGTCGCCGAACCGGGAGGGACTCAGTGAGACCCGCTTGAGCGCACGCCAGCGCTCCTTGAGCTCGG
>NZ_BAAHAR010000024.1:0-122532 GCF_054777395.1 Nocardiopsis oceani | reverse complement strand
GCCCGTACCGCACAGCGCCTGCTGGCCATGGCCGCGGCGATCTGGCACAACTGGGAGACCAACGCCCCCGTCAAGCGGTCCCTGATCGCCTACGACCACTGAAGACATCGGACTCAATCATCTAGGGTGCCCATCTGGCGCTGGGCGCGGCTGTGCCGGTGGTGCACGGCGGTGGCCAGGTCGTCCAATCCGCTCCAGAATCCGTCCCAGCCGGTGCTGCGCAGGCCGGGGACGGTGGCGGGGTCGACGGGTTCGTCGTGGGAGTGGAAGCCCACCGGGATGGCGGCTTCCAGGGCGGAGCGCAGCGGGCGCAGGTTGTCGGGCAGGCGGTCGGCGGTCAGGCCGGTACGGACCGCGGTCATGCCGCATCCGATGTCGACCCCGACAGCGGCCGGGCTGACCGCGTCGCGCATGGCGATGACGGAGCCGACCGTGGCGCCCTTGCCGTAGTGGACGTCGGGCATGACGGCCAGCCCGTGTATCCAGGGCATGCGGGTGACGTTCTGGAGCTGGTCTATGGCGGCGGGGTCGACCTGTGCGGGGTCGGCCCACATGCGGATGGGGACGCGTGCCCCGGGGACTTCGGTGTGCGTCATGGGGCCACCTCCCGTTTCCGTCGAGCCCCTGGACGCGGTGTGCGCCCAGGGGCCATCAAGCCAGACGGGGTCGGGGGCAGGCAACCGGGTTTTCCCGGCCAAGGTGGGCCGGGCGCTTGGGCTGCGCTCCGGTCAGCCGCCGATCGCGGACATGGGTCGGGCCGGCTGTAGGAAGCTGGGGTCGTTGATGCCGTGGCCGGGGAGTTTGGTGGCGACGGCGGCCTTCCAGCGCTCTGCGATCTCCTCGTCGGTGGCGCCCTCGCGCAGCGGGGAGCGCAGGTCGGATTCCTCGCGCGCGAAGAGGCAGTTGCGGATCTGGCCGTCGGCGGTGAGCCGGACCCGGTCGCAGGCGCCGCAGAAGGGGCGGGTGACCGAGCCGATGACACCGACGGTGGCGGGCTTGCCGTTGGGGAAGGTGGCACCTCGGACATAGAAGAGTTCGGCCGGGGCGCTACCGCGGGTCTCGGCGTCGGCGGGCTCGAGGTCGAATTCGGCTTCGAGTTTCTGGAGGATCTCGTCGGCGGTGATCATGGTGTCGCGGCGCCAGCCGTGCTGGGCGTCCAAGGGCATCTGTTCGATGAACCGGAGTTCGTAGCCGCGCTCCAGGCAGTAGCGGAGGAGTGCGGGTGCCTCGTGGTCGTTCATGTCGCGCATGAGCACGGTGTTGATCTTCACGGGCGTGAGTCCGGCCTCCGCGGCGGCGGCGATGCCCTCGAGGGTGTCGTCGAGGCGGCGGCGTCGGGCGAGTTTCTCGAACACCACGGGGTCGAGGGTGTCCAGTGAGACGTTGACCCGGTCGAGTCCGGCTTCGGCGAGGGCGGGCGCCATCCGGGTGAGCCCGATCGCGTTGGTGGTGAGTGCGGTGTGCGGCCGGGGCGTGAGTTCGGTGCTGCCCGCGATGATGCCGGGCAGACCTCTCCGGAGCAGGGGTTCGCCGCCGGTGAAGCGGATCTCGTCGATCCCGAGGCGGGTGGTTCCGATACGGATCAGGCGGAGGAGTTCGTCGTCGGTGAGCAGTTCCGGCTTGGGCAGCCACTCCAACCCTTCAGGTGGCATGCAGTACGTGCACCTGAGGTTGCAGCGGTCGGTGAGCGACACGCGCAGGTCTGTAGCCACGCGGCCGTAGGAGTCGGCCAGCACGGGCGTCACCCCTCTCCAGTCTGAATTGCCGAGTAGACAGTACACAAAGTACGCCCACTCGAGGGATACCCACTCTTAAGCGTAGAAGATCCAGATTCACGGTGAGTAGCCTTGATCACACCTTTTGGTGTATTTCGTTAGGGAATACGAGAAATCCCTTGTGCGCCTGGGCGTTGAACCAAGACCGCGCCGACGATCGTTATCCAGGCGATGCACGCGCTCGGGGTGCGTGACACGCTCCGCTCATGCCCCGTGGGTCTCCCCCGCTCCCCACTCCCCGCTCCCAAGGTCACGTGCTCGCCGTGTCCGCGGTGGCGCGGCGGCCACCGTCCGCCCCGCGAGCGATGTTCTAAGGTGACCGGGCCAGCGGCGACCACCCGATCGTCGCAGACGCACACAACGGCGAGGAGGCAGGACACGGTGATCAGCACACGTGAGTGGGGCCTGGCAGGAGGCCCCGACGGGTCCGGGAAGCTGGCGGCCCGGGCCTGGGCGCCCACCGAAGGCGAACCGACCTGGCTGGCCGTGCTGGTGCACGGCTACGGGGAGCACCTCGGCCGCTACCACCAGGTCGCCGCGGACCTGTGCGCGGCGGGCGCGGTGGTCTACGGCGCCGACCACCGAGGACACGGCCAGTCCTCCGGTGAGCGGGTGCTCATCGACGACTACGCGGGCGTGGTCGAGGACGTGCACCGCGTCGTCACCCAGGCCCGGACCGCCTACCGGAGCCTCCCCCTGGTCCTGATCGGCCACTCCATGGGCGGCCTGATCGCCACCCGCTACGCCCAGGTCCACCCGGGGGCCGTGCAGGCACTGGCCCTGTCCGGGCCGGTTCTGGGCCGTTGGACGGCGCTGGAGCAGATCTCCGCCGCCGAGCAGATCCCCGACGCCCCCATCGACCCCGCGACCCTCTCGCGCGACCCGTCCGTCGGCGAGGCGTACGTGGCCGACGAACTGGTCTGGCACGGCCCCTTCAAGCGCCCCACCGTCAACGCCCTGCTCACCGAGCTGGAGCGGGGCAACGCTTCGGGCGGTCTCGGTTCCCTGCCACTGCTGTGGGTGCACGGGCACGAGGACAAGCTCGTCCCAGTGACCGACACCAAGATCGGTATCGAGGCGGTGGCGGGCGAGGACCTGACCGTGCGGATCTTCCCCGGGGCCCGGCACGAGGTGTTCAACGAAACCAATCGCGACGAGGTGATCGCCGAGGTCGTCCGCTTCGCCCGGCGGTTCGCCCTCTGACCGAGGCCTCCGGCACGTGACTGCCAGCAGGTTGTCGGCAACCGCTGGCCGCCGCGCGCGGCCCCCTCAGACGTAAAGCTGCCCGCGCGGTGGTGCGGGGTGAGCGAGGGTCTCGCCGTAGGCCGCGGCCAACCGCTCCACCGCGTCGGCCAGCACGTCCGGCGGCCGGGTGTAGGCCAGGCGCAGATAGCGCTCCAGTGTGCCGTCGGCACCGAACACCGGCCCGGCCGCCGGGTGCACGCCGTGACGGACCGCGGCGGTCGCCAACGAGGTCGCCACGGGCTGGGGCAGGGACGCCCACAGGACGAGCCCTCCGCCGGGCACGCTGGGCCGCCAGTCGGGCAGCCGGTCGCGCAGGACGTTGAGCAGCGCGTCCCGGTTGCGGCGCAGCTGGCGGCTGCGTTCGGCGCGGATCCGCAGCACGTCGGCGAGGAGGTGGGTCGCGATGAGCTGGTCGTGTACCGAACCCGCCAGATCGAAGCGCTGGCGCACCGCCATGAGCCGGGAGACCATCGGCGGGGTGGTGCGCACCCAGCCGACCCGCAGACCGCCCCACAGCAGCTTCGCCACCGAACCCACGGTCATCACCCGTCCGTCGGTGTCGTGCGCGGCTACCGGCGTGGGCAGGTCCCCGGAATCGATGGCCAGCTCGGCGGCGGACTCGTCGATGATCATGTGGGCGCCGGCGCGGCGGGCCTCGCGGACCAGGACCCGCCGCTCGTCGTCGTGCATGAGCGCGCCGGTCGGGTTGTGGAAGTCCGGGATCATGTACGCCAGGGCCGGTTTCCACTGGCGGAAGGCGTCCACCAAGTACTCCATGTCCCAGCCCTGCGGGGTCACCCCCGTGGTGCGGATCCGCGCGCCGTTGCGGCGGGCGGCGTCCAAACCGTGCGGGTAGGTGGGTGACTCCAGCAGGACCTCGTCACCCTGCTGGACCAGGAGTTCCATGGCCAAGGTGATGCCCTGTTGGGCTCCGTTGGTGACGAAGATCTGTTCGGGGGTGGTGGGCAGCCCGCGCTCGACGTAGCGGCGGGCGATGGCGTGGCGCAGTTCGGGCAGGCCGTAGGGGTAGTAGCCCATGCCGCCCACGTGCGCGGCGAGCTGTTCAGAGGCGTGGAACGAGGCCTCGCGCAGCCCCTCGATCGCCGGGGGCGCGGCCACGCCGAGGTCGATGTGCTCGGCGGCGGGGGCGAACGGGGAGGGGTCGCGGGTACCGGAGTCCGGCAGGACGGTCCAGCTGCCCGCGCCCTGCCTGCTGTCGAGGAAGCTGTTGTCGCGCAGCCAGGCGTAGGCGGCGGTGACGGTGTTGCGGCTGACTCCCAGGGCGGTGGCGAGGTCGCGTTCGGCGGGCAGCCGGGTGTGCGTGGGGACGCGCCCGTCCAGAACGAGCCCGCTCACGGAGCGCGCGATCGCGAGGTAGTAGGGGCGTTCGACGGGTGCCTCGCCGATCAGCCGGGCGAGCAGGCGTCCGTTGATCCGCCGTGTTCCGCCGCCGGTTCCGGGCCGGTCGCTGCGCTGCCTCGCCATGTGATGTGCACCTCGATAGGGACGGATTCAGGCCAGTTGTCGGGATTGGCTCTTCTCTCCCGACGACCTTTGGTCCACGATACCGATGTGGCCCCCCATGTGGCTTGTCATCCAACCACCCCATGAATTTTCTGGGCCACCCGAGCCAACGCCATCCGAGAAGCGAGAGCCGAGAAAGAGGTCACCGGTGTCCGAGCAGTCCCCGCGCAACGGGTTCCCAGCCCTGGCCCACACCCTGGTCCAGCGCATCCTGATCACGCCGGTCCTGCCGCGCCCCCGGCTGCGCCGACTCGTCCAGCTCTACTTCGGCCTGTACCTGTACGGCCTCAGCGGCGCCCTGCTCATCCGCTCCGACCTGGGTGCGATGCCCTGGGACGTCCTGCACCAAGGGCTGTCGTTGCAGACGGGACTGTCGATCGGCACGTGGAGCGTACTCGTGGGCGCCCTGCTGATGCTGCTGTGGATCCCGCTGCGCCAGAAGGCCGGACTGGGCACCCTGAGCAACGTGATCGTGGTGGGGGTGTCCGTGGACCTGTCCCTGTGGCTGCTGCCCGCCACCGACTCCCTGCCGCTCCGGGTGCTGCTGCTGGTCCTAGGCGTACTGGTGTGCGCGATCGCCACCGGCTGCTACATCGGGGTGGGGCTGGGCCCGGGGCCGCGCGACGGGCTGATGACCGGCCTGGCCGGACGCGGGCTGTCGATCCGGCTGGCGCGCACCCTCATCGAGGTGACCGTGGCGCTGTCCGGGTTCCTCCTTGGTGGAACGGTCGGCGTGGGCACCTTGGTGTTCATGGTGGCGATCGGGCCCCTGGCCCAGGTGTTCCTGCCGCTGATGCGGATGCCCGAGCAGGCACCGGAAAACCGCGCGCCGTCCGGCCGTTAGCCGGGCGCGGTGCATCGCGCCCCGCCCACGGGCCGCCTGCTGTGTCGTTCACGGGGCGTCTGCGCTGCCACCCGCGGGCCATCCGGTTATGGGAGGCCCGCGGCGGAACTTGATCACCGCGCCATAACTTCTGCCGAACAGAACTCCCCATTCCCTGACATACCTCGCAGCACATTCCGATGCACGTGCATATGCGGGTAGCCAGGCGCCCGTGGAGCGTGGAAGATAGGCACCGCGGTAAACGGCAAGGCCCGGGTTCGGGCGCTTTCCTCGACCGTTCTTTTCGGCTGCCCGCACCTGGGCACATAACCGGGTACAGAGCAGCGGTCGGCCCGGGAGCGATATGACCGAACGGCGCCCCGACCAGGAGGCGGGTCGGGTGGCAGACCCCGACAGACCCCGACGGGGCGCGCACACGGGCGTGCGCGGCGGTTCGCGAGGGTGCGACGCACCCCGTGCCAACGGGGCGACTCGCGCTACCGCGACGACGTATACAGATGTGATGGGGGTGAGCCGCGTGCCCGGTTGGATTGAAGACTACGCAATGATCGGCGACATGCAGACCGCCGCGCTGGTCGGGCGTGACGGTTCCATCGACTGGGCGTGCCTGCCCGATTTCGACTCCTCCGCCTGTTTCTCCGCGCTGCTCGGCGACGAACAGAACGGCTGCTGGACCCTGCGCCCCGCCGACGGCGAACCGAAGGCGGACCGGCGCCGGTACCGGGGCGAAACCCTCGTCCTGGAACAGGAATGGGACACCGACACCGGTTCGGTGCGGGTCATCGACTTCATGCCGCCCCGCGGCGGCGCCCCCCACATCGTGCGGATCGTGGAGGGGCTGCGCGGTTCGGTGCGGATGAGCACCGCGATGCGCATCCGGTTCGACTACGGCCACGTCGTCCCCTGGGTGCACCGCTCCGGCGCCGAACTGGTGGCCATCGCCGGCCCCGACGCGATCTGGCTGAGCACCCCCGTGGTCCTCCAGGGCCACAACTTCACCCACGACGCCACCTTCAACGTCACCGAGGGCCAGCGCGTGCCCTTCGTGATGACCTGGCACCCCTCCCAGGTGGAGGAGTCCGAGCACCTGGACGCGGAGAAGGCCCTCTCGCGCACCGAGCGCTTCTGGGAGAAGTGGGTGGAGCAGTGCACCTACGACGGCCCCTACCGCGACGCGGTCGTGCGCTCCCTCATCACGTTGAAGGGCCTCACCTACCGGCCCACCGGCGGGATCGTCGCCGCCCCGACCACGTCCCTGCCCGAGGAGATCGGCGGGGTCCGCAACTGGGACTACCGGTACTGCTGGCTGCGCGACGCGACCATCACGCTGGAGGCGCTGATCCGCTCCGGGTACACCGACGAGGCGCAGGCCTGGCGCGAGTGGCTGGTCCGCGCCGTCGCGGGTGAGCCCCAGCTGATGCAGATCATGTACGGCATCCGGGGCGAGCGGCGCCTCACCGAGTGGGAGGCCGACTGGCTGCCCGGATACGAGGGGTCGAGCCCGGTCCGGGTCGGCAACGCCGCAGTGGGCCAGTACCAACTGGACGTGTACGGCGAGGTCATGGACGTGCTGCACCTGGCCCGCCGCTCGGGTATCAGGGGCGGCGACTACCTGTGGGGGCTCCAGCGGTCCCTGGTGAACTACCTGGAGTGGTGCTGGGACGAGCCGGACGAGGGCCTGTGGGAGGTGCGCGGCCCCCGCCAGCACTTCGTGCACTCCAAGGTCATGGCCTGGGTGGCCGCCGACCGCGCCGTGCGCAGCATCGAGGAGTTCGGCAAGGAGGGCCCCATAGAGCGGTGGACGGCCCTGCGCGACACCATCCACGCCGAGGTGTGCGAGTACGGCTACGACCCGCAGCGCAACACCTTCACCCAGTACTACGGCAGCAAGGAGCTGGACGCCGCGCTGCTGCTCATCCCCGAGGTCGGCTTCCTCCCCTACGACGACCCCCGCGTGATCGGCACCATCGAGGCGGTCCGCAAGGACCTGATGGTGGACGGTTTCGTGCTGCGTTACCGCACGGACCTGGAGAACTCCGCCGACCAGCTGCCCGGCGACGAAGGCGCCTTCCTGGCGTGCAGTTTCTGGATGGCCAACGCCCTGCTGTCCATCGGCCGACAGGACGAGGCCAGGGAACTGTTCGAACGGCTGCTGGCCCTGCGCAACGACGTCGGGCTGCTCGCCGAGGAGTGGGACCCCCGCGACGGCCGCCAGGTGGGCAACTTCCCCCAGGCCTTCAGCCACGTGCCCCTGGTGACCACGGCGCTCAACCTCGCCGACCGGCAGGGCGGCTGGCGCGCCGAGTAACCGAAGAGCAGCGTGACCGAGCACCCCTCCCAGCGACTTCTCCTCCCACCACGAACGCCCCGCGCATGTGCGCGGGGCGTTCGCCGTGTCGGGCCGCTGAGGCGGGGCCGCGGTCAGTCAGCGGTCAAGGTGGGCTCGGACCAGACGGGGAAGACCTCGGTCCCGCTGAGCTCGACATCCAAGCGCATGCGCAGCACGTCGCTGACATCTGCCTGGACCTCGATGGTCTCCCCCAGGCCAAGGGTCTCGGTGACGACGGCGTCGCCCTCGACGTAGACGGTGAAGGTGACGCTCTCGTCGGACCGTGAGTTGTCGTCCAGGCCGATGGTGGCGGTGAAGGTGTCCCACGAACGGCTGAGGTTGTACTCGGCCCAGGCCGTATCGCACGCTCCCCCGCAGCTGTCGGCCGCGAGCAGTACCCGGTTGTGGACCTCACCGTTCAACTCGGCACGGTCGGGTTCCCAGATCCCGTAGTTGGTTTCGACCGGGTCCAGCTGGGTGAGCAGGCGCTCGCCCTCGTCTGACGGGTCGGCCGAGGGGTCCTCCGAGGGACCTTCGGTGGGGTCCGCGGAGGGGTCGTCCTCGGACCCGGTGGGGGTGGGAGTGGGGGTCGGCGAGGGTTCGAGCTCTTCCGTGGGCTCGGGGGCGTTCTCGGTGGCCGCGTCGGCGGCCTCCACCGGTTCGTCGGATTCGGAGAAAGCCGGGATGACCCGGTCGATGACCAGGTAGGTGGCGCCGCTGCCGACCAGCATGAACACGACCGCGAGGATCGCCATCCCCACCATCAGGGGCTTGCGTGAGCGGCGCTCGGGCCTGTCGGTGGCGGCTTCGGTGGGCGGCGGGGCGGGCTGTGACGCGAAGGCCGCGGTGGTGTTGGGGCCGTTGTTGCCGCCCGGCCCGCCGGGAGCGGGGCCGCTGTGCACGGAACCGGGGGGCATCGGGCCGCCCGGGGGCGGCACCGGACCGCTCTGCGGCGGCCCACCGTGCGGGGGACCGCTCGGAGGACGGGGCCCGCCCTGCCCGGGGCCGCCGGGTACCGGCCCGCCCGGGGCCGGTCCGCTGTAGGCGGCGCCCTGGGGAGGCGGTCCGGTGGGGCGGGGCTGCTGACCCCCGGGCCCGTACGGGGGCCCTCCTCCGGGCGGCTGCCCCGGACCGGAGGCGCCACCGGGGTACGGGGCGCTGCCCGGGGCGGACGGCCCGCCCACGGGCGCACTCGGCGGTGCGGACGGCGGACCGGACTGGGGCCCGGGCTCCGTCTGCTCCCGCGGATCCGGCTGTTCCTGCGGTTCCGGGGCCTGGCTGCTGGGGCTACCGCGCATCCCGCCGACGGGCCGCTTGGACATGTCCTCGACCCCCGGCTCGGAAGCGGAGTCGGGGTCGGTGTCGGCGTCGGGGTCGACGGCGGGGTCGACGGCGGGTCCGCTCTCCGGAGCGGGCCCGGAGAAGCGCTTACCTTGGGGCGGAGCGTCCGGCCCCGTCACCTCGGGCTCCGCGGAACCCTCACCCAGCCGCGTCCCGTCGGTCACCGTGTCCGCGTCCGGGCTTCCCGGGGCGGCCCCGGAAACAGCCTCAGGCGCGGGCTCGGATGCGGGATCGGGCTCCTTGCCCTCCGGGCTCACCGCGGCGGCGGCCGCCAGTGCTCCCCCGGCCAGCGCTCCACCCGCCAGCGCCCCGGCCGCGTCACCGGGTTCCCCGGGACCCGTGGGGCCGCCCGGGTCCGCTGTCGGACCGGTCCAGGGCACCGAGGTAGCCAGCGAGCGCAGGGCCCGGACCCACTCCGAGGTCTCCGGACGCTCCGAGGGGTCGGCGGAGAACATGCTCATGACGATCTCGCGCTGCCGGTCCCCCGCCGCCATCAGTAGCGGCAGTCCGGCCATCCGCTCCCTCAACTGCTCCGGCGCGGGCGGCGGGTCCTCCCCGGTCAGGGAGAAGAAGGCGATCGCCCCGAAGGCGTACCGGTCGGTGGCGGGCGAGTACTCCCCGTTGAAGATCTCCGGTGCCGCGTAGCCCGGGGTGAACCACGGGCGGGCGGTCATGTGCCGGGCCGCGATACGGCTCAGCCCGAAGTCCACCAGGGTGGCCTGGCCCTCTTCGCTGATCATGATGTTGCCGGGCGACAGGTCGCCGTGCACCACCACACGCTTGGAGGGGGTGGCACGCCCGGAGTGGAGCATGTCCAGCACCTGGGCGACCTGTTCCAGGTAGCGCAGCACCTCGCGTTGCCCGCGCGGAGCCTGTACGGCGTTCTCGGCGCGCCAGTCGCGCAGGTCCAAGCCTTCGACGTAGTTCATCACCAGGTACAGGGCACGCTCACCGGAGGAGTCCGGGCTCTCCGCCGGGTGCTCCGGTGCGCCCTCGAAGTGCTCGCGTACACCCACCACGCCGAGGCGGTTGATGAAGCGCAGGAGTTCGGCCTGCTCACTCCACTTGGCGCTGAGCTCGGCGAACTGCTCCTCGTTCGAGGTGACATCGGAGTTGAGGACCTTCACCACGACCGGCTCGGTCTGTCCGGCCAGGCTGACTTCGGCCAGGTAGAGCGTGGCCTCGCCGCCACGCCCCACCGACCGGACCAGTCGGTACTTGTCCGGATGGGGGTCCGGACCAACGTAGAGATTCAGGCTCACGGCTCTGTCACTCATTCCACACAGGGGGTACTTGCGCTCCGTCGGCGCTGCCAACACAGTAGCGGCAGCAGTTGTACGCTAACGCCCTGTGTGCCCGGGGGGACCGGAAACGGCCGGACGGGCACAGTGGTCACAGCCGCGGGTCGACGGTGAGAGGTGCGGGTGCCGGAAGAACGGGTCCTGGACGGCCGCTACCGACTCCTCTCCCGCCTTGGCGCGGGCGGCATGGGGGAGGTCTGGCGCGCGGTCGACGAGCTGCTGGACCGCCCGGTGGCGGTGAAGCTGATCCGGCCCGGCAGGGTGGACTCGGCCCAGGTCGTGGCCCGGTTCCGCCGTGAGGCCCGGGTGACCGCACGGTTGGCGGGGCATCCGAACGTGGTGATCCTGTACGACTTCGGCCAGGGCGCCGACGACGGGCGCGGTGCCGGGCCGGTCTTCGCCGTGATGGAGCTCGTGCCCGGCCGTCCGCTGACCTCGGTGCTCCGGGAGGACGGGCCGCTGCCGGTGGGCCGGGCCGCCGCGCTGGTGTCCCAGGCCGCCTCGGGCCTGGGTGCCGCGCACGCAGCCGGGATCGTGCACCGCGACGTGAAGCCGGGCAACCTGATGGTGGTCGAAGAGGGCACGGGTGACGGCACCCTCAAGGTCCTGGACTTCGGGATCGCGGCGTTCACCGCGGCCACCCGCAGCGAGCGCATCACCCGGACGGGGCAGGTGGTGGGCACCCCGCTGTACATGTCGCCGGAGCAGGTGCGCGGCGACCGGGTGGACCGGCCAAGCGACCTGTACTCGCTGGGCGCCATCCTCTACCAGCTACTGACCGGGGAGCCGCCGTTCCGGGACCCCAACCGCCTGGCGGTGCTGCGGATGCACCTCGGTGAGCCGCCGCCCTCGGCCGCGGCTGTGCGCCCCGACATCCCGGCGGACCTGTCCGATCTGGTCAGCGCACTCCTGGCCAAACGGCCCGAGGACCGTCCGGCCGACGCAGAGGAGGTCCGGGACCGGCTGGCCCCGTACCTGCCACCGGTGAACCCCGCCCGCGGCCCCGTGCCGGGGCTGGCCCGCACGCTTCCGTACACGGAGGAAGCGCCGCAGCGGTCCTCCTCGGGCACCGACGCGCACCCGATCCGGCTGCGGGAGCTGGTGGAGGCGGCACGCGAACGGGCGGACGCGGGCGACTACGACCGGGCCGCCGCGGAACTGCGCACCCTGTTGCCGCTCCTCGCCTCCGCCTTCGGCCCGGACCACCCCGACACCCTGCGGGCCCGCCGCCGGGAGGCGTACGCGACGGGAAAGAGCGGTGGCCACGCCCGCGCGGTACGGACCTTCGAACCGTTGGTGGCGGACCTGGTCCGCGTGTACGGGCCCCAGCACCCGGAGTCCCTGGCGGCCCGGTACTACCTGGCCACGAACGCCGGCCGGGCCACCGACCACGGGCTGGCCGCCCGGACCCACGCGGACCTGGTCCCGGACCTGGTGGCCGCGCACGGTGCGGATTCGGACAAGGTGCAGACCACGCGGCTGTACCTGGCCTTCGAGCTCGGCGAGTCCGGCGATCCGCAGCGTGCCGTGGAACTCCTGGAAAAGCTGGTCCCGGACCTGGTCCGGCTGCGCGGCGCCAACGACCCGGCCACCCTGCGCGCCCGCCACTACCAGGCTGCGTATCTGGGCCACTCCGGAAAGGTGACCGAGGCGGTCCGCCACTACGAGGCCCTGCTGGCCCACCACGAGGGATTGCACGGCACAGACGCGCCCAGCACCCGGGGTATCCGCTCCCACCTGCACCGGTGGCAACTACGCGCCCGCCACTGAGTGGGGAATCGGCTGTTTGGCCCCGTACGCCCAACGGGGAGCTCCGGGGCAGTGTGGCGGAGATCTTCGGACGGATGGTCCGAAACGGGTCTGGGTGTCCCTGTCTGGCGCTAGGGTGCTGGCCATGCCGACACGGGACCTGAACGAGATCATGGACAGCGGTTGGGCGAAGGCCCTGGAGCCGGTCGCCCCGCAGATCGCCGCTATGGGCGACTTCCTCCGCCAGGAGGTGGCCGCCGGACGCACCTACCTACCCTCCGGGGACCACGTCCTCCGCGCCTTCCAGCAGCCCTTCGAGGACGTGCGGGTCCTCATCGTGGGCCAGGACCCCTACCCGACCCCCGGCAACGCGGTCGGGCTGAGCTTCTCCGTCGCCCCGGACGTGCGGCTGCCCGCCAGTCTGCGCAACATCTACCAGGAGATGGGCGACGACCTCGGGGTACCCATGCCTTCGAACGGCGACCTCACGCCGTGGGCCCGGCAGGGTGTGCTGCTGCTCAACCGGGTGCTGACCGTCTCCCCCGGCAACGCCGGTTCGCACCGGGGCAAGGGTTGGGAAGCCGTCACCGAGCAGGCCATCCGGGCGCTGGCCGAGCGCGGCACCCCGCTCGTCGCCATCCTGTGGGGGCGCGACGCCCGCAACCTGCGGCCGATGATGCCGGGAATCCCGTGCGTGGAGTCCACGCACCCGAGCCCGTTCTCGGCGCGCAACGGCTTCTTCGGTTCCAAGCCCTTCAGCACCACCAACGAGCTGCTGGCCAACCAGGGCGCCGAACCGGTGAACTGGCAGCTGCCGTAAGGCATCACACGCTCCGTGAGCACCCCTCACCACATGCATTCATAGTCGCGAAACCCCTTCTGACGTGCGGACTCGGCCCTCCCCCCGGTGCCGGGTCCGACCGCGTTCCCCCACCCCTGTCACGTCCCCCCGGATGCGGAAGAGGCCCCGAACCGATGGCGAAACGGCTCAGCTACAGCGACGCGCTGAGGATCCTCGGCAAGAACGACTCGAAGGTGCTGGACCTCGCGGAAAAGGTGGCTGACGGAGGGTTGGGGCTGGTGGGCGTTCCCGGACTGTTCGGGGTGCGCGGGGCGCTGGTGAGCCAGGGACGTAAGGCTCTGGAGGGGTTGGGCGGCAAGCTGAGGGGCGAGAGTCGGCTGTCCCGGACGGAGAGGATCCAGGCGGCACACCAGATCCTGGTGGTCTCGACCTTCTTCGAGGCCGCGGAGGACATATTCGAGGAAGTCGCGATGCCTTTCGGGCTGAACGATCTGGAGATCACTTCGGAGGAGCAGTACTCGCTCTTGCGCGACCACTTGGTCGCGCTCCCCGGACCGCACCCATCGTTTCCGATCACGCACACCGGCAACCGGAAATCACATAGCTCGGTGGCGGTCATGCCGATGAGAGGTGCCGCTGCCTCCTTCACCGACTTCGTCTGTGCACTCGAAGTGACCGAACGGCATCGGATCACCCGGGAACATCCCCTCATGAGGCGCTTCCAGCGTGTCCTGCCCAGTAGGGCTGCCGAACGTCTGGTCGGGAACATGCGACGGTTGGGGGGCGAGGTCCCGGAGTTCGGGATGTGGCTGGACGCGAGCGAACACGAAAACACCCGGGAGGAGATCGGTACCGGCCTCGCGGAGCTACACGAACAACTATCCCGTATCGGTTCCAGACGCCCCGTCTCCCGACGAAGACAGGAACTCGCGGCCTCATACCAGGCGGTACTCAACCGACCTGTCCTGCGCTCCGATGACGTTCCTTCCGGTCTGGCGCTTCCCTCTCTCCGCCAGGCCTATATCCCGCCGCAGGGGCGAATCGCCCTGATCAATGAAAGCAGTAGTCCGGCACGCGATGACTGGTGGCTGGACTTCCCCGTCCAGGGCGACCTCCAGTCGCTCGTGGCGTCCCTGGTTACGCACCCGCGAGCCACTGAGCATCCGCTGGTCATCCTCGGCCACCCCGGTGCGGGCAAGTCCAAGTTCACCGAGATGCTCGCCGCCCAGCTGCCCGCCGAGGACTTCCTCCCCGTCCGGGTGGAGCTTCGAGCGGTCAGCCCCAACGCCCCGCTGCACACGCAGATCGAGGAAGGGCTCGCCGCCGACCTGCACACCTCGGTTTCCTGGCGGGACCTGTCCGACGACGCCGACGGTGCGCTGCCGGTGATCATCCTGGACGGCTTCGACGAACTCCTCCAGGCCACCGGGGTGGACCGCTCCGACTACCTGGAACGGGTCCAGGAGTTCCAGGAGAAGCAGGAGAACATGGGCCAGCCGGTCGCGGTGATCGTCACCAGCCGTACCCTGGTAGCCGACCGGACCCGCTTCCCGTCCCTGACCACGGTCATCCGCCTGGAGCCCTTCGACGACGGCCAGATCGAGCAAATGCTGGCCGTGTGGAACCGGGCCAACTCCGGTGCCCTCGGTGCGTCCGGGCTGAGCCCCCTCACCCCGCAGGTAGTGCTCCGTTACCGCGACCTCGCCGAGCAGCCGCTGCTCCTGCTCATGCTGCTCATCTACGACGCCCACGGCAACGCCCTACTCCAGGCCTCGGAGGCCCTCTCCCACGGCGAACTGTACGAACGGCTCCTCACGATGTTCGCCCGGCGCGAGGTGGACAAGCACCGGCCCCACCTGGGCGGCCGGGACCTGGAGCGGGCGGTCGAGGACGAGCTGCGGCGCCTGGAGGTGGCCGCGATGGCGATGTTCGCCCGGGGGCGCCAGAGCGTGCGCGCCGAGGAGCTGGACCAGGACCTGGCAGTCCTGATGCCCGAGGCCGCCGAGAGCCCGGACCACCCCGACCTGCACGGCCAGATCGCCCCCGCGCACCAGGTGCTGGGCCGGTTCTTCTTCGTCCACGAAGCACGCTCCCGGACCACCGACGGCACCAACAGCGCCTTCGACTTCCTGCACGCGACCTTCGGCGAGTACCTGGTGGCCCGTACGGTGGTCGCGGTGTTGGAGGAGCTGGCCGAGGACCGGTCCCGAGCGTCCCGGCGCCGGAGCCGGGCGGCCGCGCACCTGGACGACGGCGAGCTGTACGCGCTGGCCTCCTTCGCGGCCTACGCGGGCCGGGACAAGGTGGTGGCCTTCCTCGACGAACTCCTTGGGCGGCGCTTCGCCGTGGAGCCCGGACTGGCCGAGGAACTCGGGGAGTTGCTGCTGGATCTCTTCCGGGAGGCGCCCTTCCCCGCACCCAACCGCTCCTTCGCCGAGTACGAACCGCGGCGCCTGCCCGTCACGGAGCGCCAGGCCCGCTACACCGCGAACCTGGTCACCCTGCTGGTCCTGGTTCGGGACGAGCCCATCGAGCTGGCGGACCTCTTCCCCGACCGGCAGGACCCCTGGCAGGACTGGCGGCGCACCGTGTCCCTGTGGCGCGCCCTGCCCGCCGCCCAGTGGTTCGGGGTCCTGGACACCATGCGCCTGCGCCACCTGGGCTACTGGGAGGGCGAGACTCCCGTGACCGTGCTGGAACGCGAGCGGGGCGAGCCCTTCAACCTCGGCGAGTGCGTGGGGTTCGAACTGCGCTCGGACACCGACGGTGAACCGGCCAACATCAACCCGTACGAAGTGACGGTGCCCAGCGGGACGGTCACCGCCCGGCTGCTGCGGTCGATGGCGATGCGCGCCAACGGCACGGCCTCGCGGCTGGCCCTGATCCTCACCCCGTACCTGCGATCCGTCTCCGACGACCTGGCGACCTGGTACTCGGACCGGGAGACCAACCAGTCGTGGGTCGAGGCACACGAGGTGCTGCGGCTGCGTTTGGAGCCGATCGGCCTGGTCCCGGCGGACCGGATCGGTGAGCGGATCCGCGGTTACGAGCGGCTGCTGTCCACCTCCGGGCTGGGCCGGGTCGAGCTGACCGTTCTCCGCCAGGCACTGGAGGACCTGCACCTGTGGCCCGAGGACGGGGCAGGAAAAGATGATCTGAAGCAGGCCGTGACCGCATACCTGCGCGGCTGCGAGCGGATGGTCGAAGGGCCGCAGGTCGACCGGGTCTCCGTGCACACCCTCTTGGAGGCCTTGGAGCCGCACATCGGGATCCCCGCGTGGAAGCTCCTCGGCAAGTGGGAGGCCGCGGAGCGCGCCGCTTCGTCCACGCCCGCCACCGACCCCTCGGTCCCGGTCCGGTCGGAGCGCCTGTCCGAGGCACAGAGCGGCTCCGCCGGGCCCTGAACCGGCCCCGGTGCACGCACCAGCCTCGGGGCCAGCACCCCATACGCACTCGGCTATGGGGTGTATAGGCAGTTTCCGGGTTCCGCGCGAAACCCCTGGCTGTTAGACATACAGCAGGTCAGAGATGACAGCGTTGGGTTTCGCACGGGACCGGACCGGCATTGGCATGAGAATGCCCCTTTCCGTGCGCACCCCCTGGTGAATCCACAGAAAAGGTGCGCGATGCCCGAGAAGTCAGTGTCCGTCAATGGTCGAAACTACCCGTTCCCCACCGCGCCGACCGTGGTGGTCTGCATCGACGGGAGCGAACCCGATTACCACGAGAAGGCGATCGCCAACGGACGCATGCCCTTTCTGGCCGGCCTCCGGGAGCAGGGCGGGACTTTCCTGAACGCGGAATGCGCCATGCCCTCGTTCACCAACCCCAATAACCTCTCCATCGCCACCGGTGTTCCGCCGTCGGTGCACGGGATCTGCGGCAACTACTTCTTCGACTCGGGCAGCGGCGAGGAAGTGATGATGAACGACCCCTCGCTGCTGCGCGCGCCCACGCTCTTCGCGGCCTTCGCCGACGCCGGGAGGTCCGTCGCGGTCGTGACCGCCAAGGACAAGCTCCGCAGGCTGCTCGGCCAGGGGCTCCAGGGCAAGGGGGTCTGCTTCTCGGCGGAGAAGGCCGACACCGTTACCCTGGCCGACAACGGGATCGAAGGGGCACTCGACCTGGTGGGCAAGCCGCTGCCGTCGGTCTACAGCGCCGACCTCAGTGAGTTCGCGATGGCCGCGGGCACCGCGGTACTCGAACGAGACCGCCCCGACCTCACCTACATCTCCCTCACCGACTACATCCAGCACAAGCACGCACCGGGTTCACCGGTGGCCGACGACTTCTACGCGATGCTCGACGTCTACTTCCGCCGGATCCACGAGCTCGGGACGGTCCTGGTGATCACCGCGGACCACGGGATGAACCGCAAGTCCGACGCCGACGGGGTCCCCAACGTCGTGTACGCGCAGGAACTGCTGGACGGGTGGTACGGCCCCGGAAGCAGCCGCGTCATCCTGCCCATCACCGACCCCTACACCGTGCACCACGGCGCCCTCGGCTCCTTCGCCACCGTGCACCTGAGCGGGGCGGCGGCGCAGGACCCCGCCGGGGTGGCCGCCCGGCTGGCCGAGCTGCCCGGAATCGCCGAGGTGCTGGACCGGGACACCGCCAGCACGGCCTTCGAGCTTCCCGCCGACCGCCTGGGCGACCTCGTGCTGGTCGCCGAGATCGACACCGCGATCGGCACCACGCCGGACCGGCACGACCTGACCCAGCTGGACGAGCCGCTGCGGTCCCACGGCGGGCTCACCGAGCAGAGGGTGCCGTTCATCGTAAACCGTCCGGTGGCCGACCTGCCTCCCGGGCACCGCCTGCGCAATTTCGACGCCTACTGGGTGGCCCTGGACCGGGTGGTGGACGCGGAGGCGGCCGCCGCCGGCTGATCCCAGCACGGTCGCACCCCGGCAGCCGCCCACACCGAAAGGCACTCGCCATGAACAGCGCAACCCCCACGGGCCTCCCTCGCCCCTCGGGACGGACGAACGAACCCGACCACCGTGACCGGACCGCCGACGTCGCCGTGGTCGGCGGGGGCATCGTCGGACTCGCCCACGCGCTGGCCGCGGCCCGGTCCGGAGCCCGGGTCGTCCTCTTCGAACGCGACGAGCACGCGGTGGGTGCCTCCATCCGCAACTTCGGCCTCGTCTGGCCGGTCGGACAGCCCGCGGCACTGTACGAGCGGGCCATGCGCAGCCGGGAGACCTGGTTGGACGTGGCCAAGCGCACCGGCATGTGGTGTGCGGAGAGCGGGTCGCTCCTAGCGGTTCGCTCCCCCGAGGAACAGGCCGTCGTGGAGGAGTTCCTGGACACCTCTCCGCACGCCGTGGAACAGGGCAGCCGGATGATGACGGCCGCCGAAGCCGTCGCCGCCAGTCCCGCCCTGCGCCCGGAGGGACTGCGGGGCGCGCTGTGGAGCCCCACTGAGCTCAACGTGGACCCGCGGACCGCGATCCCGGCCGTGGCGGAACTGCTGGAGCGCGAGTACGGGGTGGTGCTGCGCTTCGGCACAGCGGTCACCGGGATCGACCTGCCCGGGATCGAGACCACGGAGGGTACGTGGCGGGCCGACCGGGTCTTCGTCTGTTCGGGGAGCGATTTCCAGACGCTGTTCCCGAAGTCGTTCGACGGCACCGGCGTCCAGAAGTGCAAACTCCAGATGATGCGCACCGCGGCGCAACCCGAGGGGTGGGCCCTGGGCCCGGCCCTGTGCGCCGGGCTGACCCTGCTGCACTACGACTCCTTTACGCATTGCCCGTCGCTGGCGGCGCTGTGCGCCCGGTTCGACCGCGAACTGCCGGTCCAGCGGGCCGAGGGCGTGCACGTACTCGTCTCCCAGACCGCGGACGGGCGGATCACCATCGGGGACAGCCACGATTACGCGATGACCCACGATCCATTCGAGCGCGAGGAGGTGGACCGCGCCATCCTGGACTACTTCGAGGGCTTCGCAGGGGTCCCGCGGCCGCGCGTCACCGAACGCTGGCACGGCATCTACCCGTCGATCCCCGGCGCACGGGCGGACCTGGTGCACCACCCGGCGCCCGGGGTCACCGTGGTGAACGGCCTGGGCGGCGCGGGAATGACGCTCTCCTTCGGGCTGGCCGCCGAGACCGCGGCCGCCGGCTGATCCCGCCCCGGTCGTGCCGCCCGCCGGGCGACGGCCGGGCCACACGTACCCGCCACCAGCCCGCGGAGCACCGCGGGAAACACGGACAGGAGACAGACCGTGCCCGAACACCCCACCACCGCCGAACACGGCGCCTACGAGGCCGACCCGACGTCCCGGCCGCACCTGCTGGGCAACTTCATCGACGGCAGCTGGCGCCCCGCGGAGAGCGGTGGGGCCCGCACCAACACCTCGCCCGCAGACACCGGCGACCGCATCGGAAAATTCGCCGAGTCCGGCGGGGCCGACGCCGAGGAGGCCGTGGAGGCCGCCGCGCGGGCCTGGCCGGACTGGCGCGGCGCGGGACCGATCGAACGCGCCGACTACCTGCGCCGGGCAGAGGGCCTGTTGCGCGAACGCAAGGAGGTCATCGCCCGCGCGCTCACCCGCGAGCAGGGCAAGCGTGTCCGCGAGGCGCGCGCGGAGGTCGACCGCGCCCTGGCCATCCTCGACTTCACCGCCGGGGAGGCGCGCCGGCTCAACGGGGTCACCACCCCGGCCGAGGAGCCGCGCACGTTCGCGTTCACGTTCCGGCAGCCGATCGGGGTGACCGCGCTCATCACGCCGTGGAACTTCCCGTTGGCCATTCCCATGTGGAAGGTGGCGCCGGCGCTGCTGTCCGGCTGCACGGCCGTCCTGAAACCCTCGCCGCTGACCCCGCTGACCGGGGCCCTGCTCACGGAGGTGTTCGTGGACGCGGGCCTGCCCCCTGGCGTGTTGAACCTGGTCCAGGGCGACCGGGCGGCGGGCGAGGCGCTGGTCGACCATCCGCGGACTGCGGGGGTGTCGTTCACGGGCTCGCTGCCGGTGGGCCGGGAGATCCAGCGTGCCGGGGCCGAACGCCTGCTGCGCACCCAGCTGGAGCTGGGCGGCAAGAACGCGGTGGTGGTGCTGGACGACGCCGACCTGGACAAGGCGGCCGACGCGATCGTGCACGGCGCGTTCGGGCAGTCCGGGCAGCGGTGCAGCGCCACCAGCCGGGTCGTGGTGGACTCCTCGGTCAAGGGCGCGCTCCTGGAGCGGCTGCGCAAGCGCGTGTCGGCGATGCGGGTGGGTCCGGGCCAGGACCCGGACACCGACATCGGACCGGTGATCTCCGCCGCCCAGCGGACGGCCTGCCTGACCGCGGTCGACCGGGCCCGGCAGGCGGGGGCGACGGTGGTGTGCGGGGGCGACCCGCCCGCCGGTCCCCTACCGGAGGGGCACTACGTCGCGCCGACCATCCTGGCCGACGTGGCCTGGGACGCCGAGATCGCGCAGGAGGAGGTCTTCGGGCCGGTGCTCTCGGTGATCGAGTGCTCGGGTTTCGACGAGGCCCTGCGGATCGCCAACTCGGTGCGCTACGGGATGTCGGGGACGGTGTTCACGGCGGACACCGCGCGGATCTTCGAGGCCCTGGACCGGTTCGAGGCGGGGATGCTGCACGTCAACCGCCCCGGGGTGGGTGCCTACGCCCACCTGCCGCACATGGGGTCCAAGCTCTCGCAGTACGGTGCTCCCGAGTGTTCTCCTCAGGTGTGGGACTTCTACACGGAGTGGCGGTCGGCCTGCATCTCCTACTGAGGTCGGGCCCGGTTCCGCCGGCGGCAGAACGGGCGGTCCCGTCGGCGGCGCGGCCCGGCGTGCCGCCGTCGGGGTGAGGGAGGCTGGGGACGGTGGCGCAGTTCAATCCGCACAGGCTGGAAGTGTTCCTCAAGGTCGTGGAGGAGGGCAGCTTCTCGGCCGCGGCACAGCAGCTGTACATGAGCCAGCCTTCGGTGTCCACGCAGGTCAAGAAATTGGAGGCGTCGCTGCGGGCGACGCTCGTCGATCGCTCCGGAGCGCGGATCCGGCCCACCGCCGAGGGGGAGGTGCTGGCCCAGTACGCGCGCCGCCTGCTGCTCCTGAGCCAGGAGGCGGTCACCGCGATCGAGCAGGTCCAGGGGTTGCGGGCGGGGCGGTTGCGGGTGGGCGGCACGACGACGGTCGGCACCTACCTGCTGCCGGCCCTGACGGCGGGCTTCCGCGAGGACTTCCCCGAGGTCGAGTTCGACCTGTTCGTCGGCAACAGCGGGCAGGTGGAGGACGCCCTGCTCAAGGGCGACATCGGGCTGGCCGTAGTGGCCGGAGACCCGTCCGACGGCCGCTTGGTGACCGAGCCGGTGCTCTCGGACCAGCTCCTGCTGTGTGCGGCACCGGGGCACCCTCTCGCCGGGACCGCACACCTGTCGCCCGAGCGGCTGTCCGAGGAACGGTTCCTGGTGCGCGAGCCCGGCTCCTCCACCCGCGAGGAGCAGTGGGCCGCCCTGGAGTCCTGGGGTCTGGCCGGGGCCGCCACAGCCGAGATCTGGGGTGCGGAAACCGCCAAACAGGCGGTGCGGGCGGGGCTCGGGCTCGCCCTGATGTCGGAGCACGCCGTGGCCGGAGACGTCGCCGCGGGGCTGCTCAGTGTGCTGGACGTGCAACCGTCGCGCGAAGGGCGGCCGATCACGGCCTGCCACCGCCGCGACCGCGTCCTGTCGCCGGCCGAGTCCGAGTTCCTGGGTCGCCTGCGGGAACTGCCCGGCTGGCCGAAGTGATCCCTCGGCACCCTTTCCCGCGCCCGTGTCGTCACGTATGGCGGACCTGAACCCTCCGCGGGGCTGAGCAGTGACCGCACCCCAGCCGGCGAAGAACGCGCGAACGGGCCCCGGCCCGAGGTTTGGACGGTGACGGCTTCCAGGACCCTTCCTCTAACCCGCCAGGGCCCGCTTGACCAGGGACGGGACGACTTCGCCGATGGGGTCGTGCAGGACGGCGCCGGCGTAGTCGTCGTAGGGCGTTGGCTCGGCGTTCACGATGAGCAGCGACGCCCGCGCCATCATGGCGACGTCGCACAGTCCGGCCACCGGGTGGACGGTCAGGGAGGTGCCCACCGCCACGAAGACGTCGCACTCGCGGGCGGCCAGGGTGGCCCGTTCGATGACCTCGGGGTCCAGGAGCTGGCCGAAGGAGATGGTGTCGGACTTCTGGATACCGCCGCACTCCACGCAGCGCGGGTCGGACTCCTCGTCGAGCCGGTCCAGCACCGTGGCGCTGGGGGTGCGCAGTCCGCAGGCCATGCACATGACCCGCAGCATGGTGCCGTGCACCTCGATGACCTCGTCCTCGGGTACCCCGGCCCGCTGGTGCAGGCCGTCGATGTTCTGCGTGACGAGCGAGTGCAGCCGCCCGGACGAGGCGAGTTCCGCCAGCGCGCGGTGGGCGGCGTTGGGTTCGGCCTCCCAGACCCGGTGGGCGCGGCGGGCCAGCCACGTCTGGCGGCGCACGTCCACATCGCCCATGTAGGTGTCGATGTCCGACATCGCCTGGGCGTTGGGATTGGTGGTCCAGACCCCGTGCGGGCCGCGGAAGTCCGGGATCCCGGAGTCCGTGGACACTCCCGCGCCGGTCAGGACGGTGATGCGTCGCGCGGACGCCAGTAGTTCAGCGGCCTGTTCGAACCCCTCCGGGTCGGCGAACGGCACGGTGTCGTCGGTCATCGAGGCCATACCCCATTCTTACAGCGGCCGTGGCACGGCTTTGCCCTGGCTTGGCCGGAAGCGACCTTCCGGCGGCCATTCCACACCGTAACCTCGGGAAACGCGTGGGACGCACGGGCGGATAGCCCGACCGATGCACACGAGAAGGGCAAAGGGTGCAAAAATCGACACAATCATGAAGCAGCCCTCCTACATCCTCGTGGTCAACGGGACCAAGGTCCAGCGTCCTGTGTTCGTGCTGGGCGCACCCCACTCCGGGGTTCCGGTGATCGCCCGCGCCCTATCCCGCGCGCCCGGCTTCCACATGGGAGCGGGTTCGCAGGGCGTGCTCAACGCCGTCTACGCCGTGGCCAGGCGCCCGTCCCTGGCGCTGGAGAAGGTCTCGGGAACAGCCAGCCTGCTCCGCGAGGCCTACGCCGAGACCTGGCACCTCACCCCCCTGACCTGTCCACAGTGTCCGGGCCCCGGCGCCCGGATCCCCGCCAACACCGCCGCCGAACCGTGCGAGCACAGCGCCGAAGCACGCCGCTACGGTGACGCCAGCCCCGATCTCCTCTACTCGGCGAGCGCCCTGCACGCCGCGTTCCCGGACGCGCTGTTCATCCAGATCATCCGGGACGGCCGCGACGTCGTGGCGGACATGATGGAGGACGAGCGGTCGCTGGCCTGGCTCAAGCCCAGTTTCATGAAGCTGGAGCACGAGTTCCCCAACCACTTCTTCGGGTTGGAGGAGGAGTCGGACCTGAGCGGCTTCACCGAAGGCTCGACCGCGACCAAGTGCGCGATGCGGTGGCGGGGCGCGGTGCGCATGTCCGCGCGGCTGCGCAGGGAGATCGGGACCGACCAGTTGCTGACCGTGCGCTACGAGGACGTCCACGGCGGTGAGGTCGAGACCGCAGGGCGGCTGCGCGAGTTCACCGGTGCCCGGGTGTCGGCGAGCGAGCTGCTCACGGAGGACTCGTGGGGGGTGGGTTCGTGGCGGGAGCGGTTGAGCCGGAGCAACCACAGCGACGTGCACGAGGTGGCACGCAGCGAGCTCTCCCGCCTGGGCTACCTCTAGGACCCTCGCTCCGGTTCCGGCGGCTGCTCCGAGGACACCGGAATCAGGTGCGGGCCCGCTCCCGGATGTCCGCGGGATCTCCGGCGTCCTCGGAAGCGTCGGCGAAGGCGTTGTCGACGTCCTCCACCAGTTCCCGCGACGCGTACCGTGACAGCTCCGCACTGTCGGGCTCGTCCGGGGCCACCGCCGTGCACTCCAGCTCGACCTGGGCACCGTCCTCCAGGAGTTCGGTGACGCCGACGACCGTCATGGGCGGGTAGTAGCGGCCCATGTGACGCCGGTACACCGATCCCAGAGTCTTGAGGTTGACGCGGTAGACGCTGACCGACGTGGTGTACACACGCATGCTGACCACGTGCACGGGTTCGGCACCCGCGGCACGCAGGGCCTCGACCATGTTGGCGAGGGCCCGGTCGAACTGCTGCACCACCGAATCCCCGGTCAGTACCCCGTCGGAGCGGCGGGAGGTCTGCCCGCCCACGTACACGGTGCGGCCGGGGGTGACCACGAGAGCGTGCGAATACCCCACCGGATCGGTCAGGGTGAGCGGGTTGATGATCTGGTGGGGTGTGTCCATGTCGGCCCTTCCCTGTACCTCGCGCTCAGACCGCTTCGAGCTTGCGCGCCGTGCCCCTGGGAGAGCGCCGCCGGAGTGGGCGGCTAAGATGAGCGCATGATCTCTTCCGTGCTGTCCGTCCTGGCCCTGACCGCGGTGGTCGGGCTTGTCCTCGCGATCTTCGTCGGCGGCGGGGTGTACGCCGCCCGCGTCCGCCGCCACGGCATCGACGCCGTGCTGGCCGGCGCCCGTAAGCACCGCGAACTGCGCTGACCGCGGCCGCGCCGGACCGCTGACGGGTGCGTCCCCAGCGGCGGGCACGCTCTCGTGCGGCTCCGGATCACTCTCCGCCGAAGGTGTCCGGATCGGGACCGAACCGGTGGTCCTCGTTGAGTGCACTGATCCGGGCCATCTCCTCCGCTGCGAGTTCGAACTCGAAGATGTCGAAATTGGAGCGGATCCGATCGGGCGTCACCGACTTGGGGATGACGACGTTGCCGAGCTGGATGTGCCAGCGCAACAGGATCTGGGCAGGGGTGCGTTCGAGTGCCCGGGCCAGCTCCTCGATGAGCGGGTGCGTGAGGAGTTCCCCGTGGCCGAGCGGGCTCCACGCCTCGGTGGCGATGTTGTGCTCGGCGTCGAAGGCGCGGAGCTCTTCCTGGGTGAGCAGCGGATGCAGTTCGATCTGGTTCACCATGGGAGCGATGCCGCCCTCTTCCATGACGCGTTCCAGGTGCGAGCGCTGGAAGTTGCACACGCCGATGGCGCGGACACGGCCCTCCGCATAGAGGCGCTCCATCGCCTTCCACGTGGACACGTAGAGGTCGCTCTGGGGCAGCGGCCAGTGCATGAGGTAGAGGTCCAGTTCTTCCAGGCCCAGGCGTTCCATACTGGCGTCGAAGGCGCGCAGGGTGGACTCGTAGCCTTGGTCCGGGTTGGCGAGCTTGGTGGTGACGAACACGTCCCCCCGCTCCAGGCCCGAACGGCGCAGCGCCTCGCCGACGCCTTCCTCGTTGCCGTAGGCGGCCGCGGTGTCGATACTGCGGTACCCGGCCGCGAGGGCGTGTGAGACCGCCTCCACCACGGCGTCGTCGGGTACCTGCCACACCCCGAAGCCCAACTGCGGGATCCGCACCCCGTTGTTCAGTGTGCTTTCCGGAACCGTCATCGTCCTCATCCCCGTCATCCCCCGATCGGCCCCTCCGGACCGTAGTGGGGCGGCCATCACGTCCTCCCCGTGACCGCTCCGCCCGTGCGGCTTCCCCCCGCCCGCCGTGCTCCGGCTCCCCCACCGGTTGCGCACCGCTGCGCGGGGCGACTGTGTGCATACTGCCATGTCGGACGGGGTCGGGTCCTCAGGCTGCGCCGCTGTTGTGCGCGCTTTTTACCCGGTTGGCCGGACTCGGACACGCCCGAGGGGTGCGCGGTAGGCTGCGCGCGCCGGGGCGGAGTGCCCATCGGCGGCCCAGAAGCGGGCGTGGACCGGACGCGGGCGCGGGCGCGGGAAGGAGGGGGCGGATGGGGCACGAGGAGCGGGCCCGGGTCAGCTCCGAGCTGGAGCGGGAGCGCGCGGCGCACGTGGAGCGGATCGTCGCCGAGGTGTACGCGGAGATCCCCGCCTACCGGGCGCTGCACGGCTCCCAGCTGGCGGAGGTCCGGTCGATCACCGGCTGGTTGGTCACCCGGTCGATGGAGTTGTGGGTGCGCGGCGCCTCCCGGCTGCCGCCCGAGGACGTGGAGCGGTTGAAGGGGATCGGCCGGGCCCGGGCCGCCGACGGGCGTTCGATCGGCGCCGTGGTGCGCGCGCACCGGATCGGGTCGGCCGCCGCGGTGCGCCTCCTCCGTGAGCAGGCGGGCGACAGGCTCGACGCGGCGGACGTGTTCGCCCTGGGCGAACTCTGGTTGACCTCCATCGACCAGATCTCCGAAAGCCTGACGGCGGGCCACGCCGAAGCCGTCGACCGGCTGGACGCGGACCGCGAGCGCGCGCGGCGCGCCCTGCTCGACGACCTGCTCATCGGACGCCAGGCCTCACAAGGCGCCATCCGGGACCGGGCCCGGACCCTGGACATCGCGCCGCCCGACCCCGCAGTGCTGGTGGTCGCCGAGCACGCGCGGGAACCGGCTGAGCGGGTGCGGGCCCTGGCGGAGCACGTGACGGTGTCGGTGGGGTTGGAGCTCTTGGCGGAGGCCGCGCCCGCAGGGGCAGACCCCCTGGTGACCACGCGTTCGGGACGGGTGGTGGTGCTGGTGTCGGCCGAGGACGCCGACCGCGTCGCCGGAGTGCTGGTCAACCGGGGATGGCGCGGGTGTGTGCTCGAACCGCGCGGGTTGAGCGACCTGTCCGCCGCCTACCGACTGGCCGACAGCGCTTTGGAGACCGCGCCCCCGCACGCCCACGGAGAGGACGGCCTGCTGCGGGACGCCGACGTGAGCGTGCTGGCACTGCTCAACGGCGGCGCGATCACCCCGGCCGCGGTGCGCGGTGCAGTGTTGGGGCCGCTGTTGACGCAGGAGCACCGGCACCTCCTGGAGACGCTGCGCGCCTACTTCCGAGCAGGGGCGGCGACCACCGCGGCCGACCTGCTGCACGTCCACGCCCAGACCCTGCGCTACCGGCTGAAGCGGGTGCGGGAACTGACCGGGCACGACCCCCACCGGCCGTGGTCGAGGTTCGTCTTGGAGACGGCCTGCGCGATCGCCGCCTAGGACAGTGCTTAGTAGGGACAGCGCCCCGTAAGGACTGCCCCCGATACAAAGCCTTGCCGACGCATGGGGTTCGGTTTCTCTGCCGACAACGGTCGGTGGAAAAGACTGGCGGGCGGAGCTTGTTCATTACCACCGGAGGGGGAACCAGCCGTGACCACTGCCGACCAGAGTGCGAGCCAGACGCCCAAGCCCCGGAGCAGCCAGCCATGGCTTCACCAGAGGGGTACGGAGATCCAGCAGTTCGGGACGGTCCGCCAGCTCCCGATCGGGCTTTCCTACGACGCCCGGATGTACTCGTGTCAGCGACTCAACCAGGTGCTGTGCGACCTGCGGATCCTGCACGACATGTACAAGAAGCACCACTGGCTGATGCGCGGGCACACCTTCTACCAGCTGCACCTTTTGATGGACAAGCACGCCGACGAGCAGACCGCGCTCATTGACACCGTCGCCGAACGGATCCAGACACTGGGCGGTGTGGCGGTCGGCGACCCGAGGCACGTCGCGGAGATCACCAACATCCCGCGCCCGCCGAACGGGGTCGAGGAGGTTCCGGCGATGCTCTCACGGCTGTTGGAGGCGCACGAGACCGTCCTGGAGGAGGCCCATGACGCGGCCGCGCGCGTCCAGGAGATGGGGGACGACGGCAGCAACGACGTCCTGGTCTCGGACGTGATTCGCACCAACGAGCTCGAGGCCTGGTTCGTGGCCGAGCACCTGGTGGACACCCCGCTGGTCCACAGCTGAGCGGAGTTGTGGAAAGCCGGGCGGGCGGATCATCAATGCCGTCGCGCCCGGCCCTCCGTGAATCCTCCTGCGGACAGACAGGCGCCGATCCGGGCATTGGACATCACACCACCTCATGGTGACAATGGCCACACTTCGATGTCATTGCGCAGGGGTAGCCACTCATGACAGCTCGGGCCCCGTGGCTGGGTGACCAGCCCACCCGCCAGCCCGGATCCGCACCTCCCCCCGCTCGCACTGAGCTGACCGGCCACGGCCCCTGCGGCGCCACGACACCCTCACACACCACACCTGTGGGCGCCACACCTGTGTCCATCACACATTTCCCCAGCACAGTGGCGGACGCCACACTCTTCTGCACCACCCCTGCCAGCAAACGTCCGCCCACGCGATCTCGAGGAGCACCCCCCAATTGAGCGCAGCCATCGCACTGCCGCGCGTCATGCGCATCGGCGCCGGAGCCTCGGCCGAACTGCCCGACGTCCTGACCTCCCTCGGCCTGTCCAATCCGCTGGTGGTGACCGACCCCTTCATCGCCGAACAGCCGTTCCTCCTGGACATGTTGGCCGGCCTGCACGCGGCGGGGTTCACCTCGGGGGTCTTCTCCGAGACCGTGCCCGACCCCACCACGACGGTGGTGGAGGCGGGTAGGCGGGCACTGCACGAGGGCGGCTTCGACTCCCTCGTCGGCGTGGGCGGCGGCAGCCCCATCGACACCGCCAAGGCCGTGGCCCTGTTGGGCGCGCACGGAGGGCGGATGCGCGACTACAAGGCGCCTGTGGTCACCGATGCGCCCGCTCTCCCGGTGATCGCCGTGCCGACGACCTCGGGCAGCGGTTCGGAGTCCACCAGGTTCAGCATCATCACCGACGTGGACAACGACGAGAAGATGCTCTGTGCGGGGCTGGCGCTCCTGCCACGGGCCGCCCTGGTGGACTACGAACTCACCATGGGCATGCCTCGGCGGCTGACCGCGGACACCGGGGTGGACGCGCTGGTGCACGCGATGGAGGCCTACGTCAGTGCCAAGGCCAACCCGTTCACCGACGCCCTGGCCCGCGAGGCGATGCGCACACTCTTCGCAAACCTCCGTGCCGTGCACGCCGCCCCCGGCGACCGCGCGGCCAGGGAGGCCATGATGCTCGGCGCCACCCAAGCCGGGATGGCCTTCTCCAACTCCAGCGTCGCCCTGGTGCACGGGATGAGCAGGCCGGTGGGGGCGCACTTCCACGTCGCCCACGGGCTGTCCAACGCGATGCTGCTGCCCGCGGTCACCGAGTTCTCCGTTCCCGGGGCGCCCGAACGGTACGCCGAGTGCGCCCGGGCCATGGGGGTGGCCGCCCCCGACAGCACTGCCGCCGAAGCCACGTCCGCCCTGATCCGGGAGATGCGTCGGCTCAACGCCGACCTGGGGGTTCCGACCCCGAAGGACTACGGGATCGACGCCGAACGCTGGCGGGAGCTCACCCCGCTGATGGCGCGCCAGGCGCTGAGCTCCGGTTCGCCCGCGAACAACCCCCGGGTCCCCTCGGCCGAACAGATCGAGGAGCTGTACCGGACCGCCTACGCGTAGGCCCCGTCAGCCCCGCTCCCCCGCACGCTCCACTCCCCCGCATGCCCGTTCCCTACCCCAGTCTTCCCTGAACCCCGCTCGCACCACCTGAGGAGAGGTCTCGTCATGCTGAGCATGATCGGCCTGTTGACAGCCCTGACGCTGCTCATCGTTCTGACGCTGCGAGGCGTCAACATCATCATCGCCGCCCTGCTGTGCTCGGTCCTGCTCGCCGTGACCGGCGGGCTGAACCTGGAAACGGCGATGTCGGGCTACTACATGGAAGGGTTCGCGGACTACTTCCGGCAGTGGTTCCTGGTCTTCCTGCTCGGCGCGATCTTCGGCGCGGTCATCCAGGACACCCGCTCGGCCGAGTCCATCGCGGACTGGATCAGCCGCCGCTTGGGTCCCGACTGGGCCCTGTTCGCCGTGGTGGCCGCCTGCGCGGTGATGACCTACGGCGGGGTCAGCCTGTTCGTGGTGGGCTTCACCGTCTACCCGATCGCGGTCTCGCTGTTCCGGGTGGCCGACTACCCGCACCGGTTCATCCCGGCGGCACTGGTCTTCGGCTCCGTCTCGTTCACGATGACCTCTCCGGGGTCACCGGAGATCCAGAACATCATCCCCACCGAGTTCTTCGACACCACACCGACCGCCGGCGGCCCCGTCGGGTGGGTCATCGGCCTGCTCATCATGACGGTCGGCGGCCTGTGGCTGCGCACCCTGCTCCAGCGGGCGGTGCGCAGGGGCGAGCGTTTCGAACTGCCCGTCGCGAGTCCCCTGTACGGCACCAACGGGCAGGAGACGGACGAGAGCGGTCGGCGCGACCTGCCCAATCCGGTGTTCGCCCTCCTCCCCCTCGGCGTGGTTCTGGTGGGGCTCAACGTGTTGTCCCAGATCATGGACGCGAAGACCGCAGTGCTGGTGGCGCTCGTCCTCGGGATCGCCGCCACGTGGGCGCTCAACCTCCGTTTCGTCACCGGCTACTGGAAGCCGCTGGGCGCGGGCACGCAGAACGCCTTGGTCGCCATCGCCAACACCTGTGCTGTGGTGGGTTTCGGCAGCGTGGCCGCGCAGACGCCCGCCTTCGACGCATTCCTCGACTTCCTGACGAACATCGCGGGACCGCCGCTGATCGCGCTGGCCATCTTCGTCTCCGTGATCTGCGGTATCACCGGTTCGGCCTCGGGGGGCCTGGGCATCGCCCTGCCGATCGTGGCACCGGACTACATGGCGCAGGGCGTCAACCCGGGCGAGATGCACCGTGTCTCCACCCTGTCGGCGGGCGGCATCGACTCGCTGCCGCACAACGGTTACGTGGTCACCACCATCCGTGTGATCAGCGGAGAGACGCACATGCGGGCCTACCTGCCGATCTTCCTGGTCAGCACCGTACTGCCGACGGCGGCCCTGGGTCTGGCCGTGGCGCTCTACCTGGTGTTCTGATCACGCTCATCGGCGTTGTCTACCTGGTCGGGCTTCTGCGCTGAGGCCGATCGGAGACGTCCGGACCCCGGGAAACGCGGAGGCCGCGCGTGGTGTCACGCGCGGCCTCCGCGACGGGTTCGGGCCCGGCTGCCGGGCCCACGGGCACCCCGCCCAGCCAGCGGGCACCCCGGCTACTTCGTGATACCCCAGCGCTGGCGCAGGGAGCGGTCCGCCCAGTTGAAGAACACGTCGATCATGATGCCGATGACCAGCACGATGATGATGTAGCTGAGCAGGCGCTCGGCGTCGTTGAGTTGTCGGGCCTGACTCAGTGCCCAGCCGATGGAGTTCTGTTGGTTGATGATGACCAGCAGCTCACCGGCCATCAGGGAACGCCAGGCGAACGCCCAGCCCTGCTTGAGGCCGGTGACGAACATCGGGAGGGCGGCGGGCACGATCAGCAGTGTGTAGCGCTGCACCCCGCGCAGGCCCATGACCTGGCCCGCACGCAGCAGGGAGGGCGATACGTAGTCGATACCGGAGGTCAGTCCGCCCGCGATGGAGGGGGCGGCGCCCAGGATGATCACGAACATGATCGCCGACTCGGTGATGCCGTACAGCAGCATCGCGAACGGGAACCACACGATCGACGGCATGGTCTGCAGGCCGGTGATCAGCGAGCCGATAGCCACCCGCAACACCTTGAACTGCGACACCGCCAGACCGATGACCACACCCACGGCCAAGGCCAGCGCGAAGCCGATGAAGGCCCGGCGCATGGTGACCTGCACGGCCTCCCAGAACTCGGGGGTGGTGACCTCGTGGAACAGGACGGGCAGCACCCGGTCCGGGCCCGGGAACACCCACTCGGACCGCCACTCGGTCCACACGACGGCCTGCCAGGCGAGCAGGACGAGGGCGATCGCGGCGAGCTTGGGCCAGGTGGCCGCCCAAATGCCGCCGATGACCTCCAGAACGCTACGGTCGCTGGTGCCGCGCTTGGGCTGGAGTTCGAGGGCGTCCAGTCCCTGGACCGCGCTGTCGCGGTTCTGGGTGTCAGGCATGGCTGGAGACCTCCTGGCGGAGTCGGTCGGTGATGGCTGCGGCCTGCTCGGCGATCTGGGCCGAGTCGATGCGGCGGGGGCGCTCACCGTCCACCGTGAACTCGTCGATGATCCTGCCCGGGCGGCTGGACAGCAGCACGACCCGGTTGCCCAGGCGGACCGCCTCGCGCACGTTGTGGGTGACGAACAGGATGGTCAGCGACTTCTCCCGCCAGATCCGCTCCACCTCGTCGTGCAGGATGTCGCGGGTCATGGCGTCGAGGGCGCCGAAGGGCTCGTCCATGAGGAGGACGTCGGCGTCCTGCGCCAGCGCGCGGGCCAGGGCCACGCGCTGGCGCATACCGCCGGAGAGCTCGTGGGGGCGCTTGCGCTCGAACCCGGTCAGGCGCACCAGGTCGAGGAGTTCGGACACCCGCTGCTTGCGCTCGGCCTTGGGCACCTTGTTGACCTTCATCGGGATCTCGATGTTGGCGCCCACGGTCAGCCACGGGAAGAGCGCGGCCTCCTGGAACATCATGGCGACGCGGTGGTCGCCCACGTCCACGGCCCCTGTGGTGGGCTCCTCCAACCCGGCGACGAGGGAGAGCAGGGTGCTCTTACCGCAGCCGGAGGCCCCGACGATGGCCAGGAACTCTCCGGTTCCGACGGTGACCGACATGCCGTCGATCGCGGTCACGGCTCCCCTGCCGCGCCCGAAGACCTTGGAGATGTCGTCGATCTCCACGGCGTTCGTGCCGGTGCGGCTCTCGGTGATGGTGGTCATGGGGCCTCTACCCTTCCAGCCCGGCGACCGGCTCTTGTCCGGCCTCGGCCAGGATGTCGTTGAGCGGCTCGAGGGCGTAGATACCGGTGAGGTCGACGGGGTCGAGGAGGCCGATGGCCTCGGCGTGCTGTGCACCGGAGTGCAGCGAGGACGCCACCGGGTCGACCGTGAACGTGAGGTTGTCGAAGGCGGCCTCGGCCACCTGCGGGCTCAGTGTGGAACCGGTGAGTTCGGACAGGTGCGCGGTGGCCGCCTCGCGGCTCTGGCCCGGGTGGTCGTTGAGCCAGTCGACAGAGGCCACGTGTGCTTCGAGCAGGGCATCGACCGCGTCGGGATGCTCCTCCAGGAAGTCGGCGTTGACAATGAGGTTCGTGGTGACGAACAGGCCGTCGGTCTCGGGCCACAGATCGGCCTCGTCGATGAGCAGTTCGGCGCCGTGTTCGACGCGCAGGTCGCTCAGGTGCGGTTCGGGGATCCACGCGCCGTCGATGGTGCCGAGCTGTAGGGAGTTCACGGCCTCCGGGTTCTCCTGCGGAATGATGGACACGTCTCCGCCGCCCGCCGTGTCCACGTCCCATCCCTGCTCTTGGGCGAACCAGCGCAGCGCCACGTCCTGGGTGTTGCCGAGCTGCGGGGAGGCGAGCGTGGAGCCCTGCAGGTCGTCGAGGTCGTCGATGCCAGGGCCCACGACCAGCCCGGCGCCTCCCGCGGTGGAACCGGACAGGACCCTCAGCGCCGAGCCCTCGGACTGTGCCCAGCCGTTGATGGTCGGATTGGGCCCGACGAACGCGGCGTCGACCTCCCCGGAGAACAGTGCGTTGATGGCGTCGGGGCCCGCGTTGAAGGTCTGGGTGTCGAACTCCCGGTCTCCCAGGGCCTCGTCGTAGATCCCGTTCTCCACTCCGGCCATGGCGGGGGCGTGGGTGATGTTCGGGAAGTAGCCGAGGGTGACGCTGGAGTCGTCGGAACCGGCACCGTTCCCGTCGCCCGCGCACGCGGTGGCGACCAGCCCCAAGGCCAGGGCAGCCGCTGCGGCCCTCAACGGGGTCGCGGAAACTCGCATCTCGGAGGTCCTTTTCCGGGTGTCTTTCGGGGTGTCTGCGGAGGGGACGGGGAAAACTCTACTTAAGAAGTAGGTTTTGTGGAAGCACCGCCACCCGCACCCCCCAGCGCGATGACCTGGCCGAACCTGCTCCGCCGCCACCCGGGGTGAGTCTCATACCGTGGGAATCCGCAGTTCACCCGGGGATCGACCGCTTTGTTTCAGCGATCGATGACTACCCTGCGCAGCCGGCGTGACCCTGGGGCGACCTGGGACAACCGACAGTGTGTGACCTAGATCATGAGGATCGGGGGGGCAGCGCCCCGGCCCGGGGGCCGCCGACTCTGCGCCCTACGGGCCGGCGGCCTCCTACAGCCCGTCGACCTCGTCGCGGCCGTCCTCGGCGAGGAGGCCGTTGAGCGGGTCGAGCTCGTAGATGCCGTCCAGGTCGACCGGCTCGAGAAGGTCGACGGCCTCCGCGTGGTCCGCTCCGCCCTGGAGCGAGGGCGCGATCGGATCGAAGGTGAAGGTCACGTTGTCGAAGGCGGAGGCGACCACCTCGGGTTCGAGTTCGCCGCCGGTGAGCTCGGCCAGGTGGTCGATGGCCACCTCCTGCGCTTCCTCGGAGTTCTCGTCGATCCAGTCGATGGTCTCGATGTGGCCGCGCAGGAGGTCCTCCACGACGTCGGGGTGCTCCTCCAGGAAGTCGGCGTTGACGATCAGGTGGGTGGTGACGAAGTCGCCACCGGTCTCCTCCCACAGGTCCTGCTCGTCGATGAGCAGCTCCGCGTCGCCCTCCAGCAGCAGACGGCTCAGGTGGGGCTCGGGCACCCATGCCCCGTCGATCTGCTCCAGCAGGAAGGAGTCGATGATCTCGGAGTTCTCCTGGGGCAGGACGGACAGGTCGCCGCCGCCCTCGGTGTCGACGTCCCAGCCCTGCTCCTGCGCGTACCAACGCAGCGCCACGTCCTGCGTGTTTCCGAGCTGGGGCGTGGACAGGGTCGTGCCCGGCAGGTCCTCGGTGTCGTCGAGCCCCGGCTGCACCACGAGTCCGGCGCCGCCGGAGGTGGAACCCGCGATGATGTGCAGGGCGGTGCCGCCCGACTGCTGCCAGCCGTTGATAGCCGGGTTCGGGCCGATGAAGCTGGCGTCGATCTCCCCGGCGAAGAGCGCGTTGATCACGTCGGGGCCGGCGTTGAAGGTCTCGGTGGCGAGGTCGACGTCGCCGAGGGCCTCGTCGAAGGTGCCGTTCTCCACGCCGACCAGCGCGGGGACGTGGGTGATGTTCGGGAAGTAGCCGAGCGTGAAGGTATCCAGATCACCGGAGCTCCCCTCAGCGTCGGAACCCCCGCAGGCGGTCGCGACCATCCCGGTCGCCAGTACCGCGGCGGCGGTCGACAGCACAGACTTACGCATGCTCATGGGGTTCCTTTGCGGGTGGACAGGGATCCGAACGGCAAAACTCTACTTAATAAGTAGGTTTTGTGGAAGATGGCGCGACCGGGTTTTCTGTGATCCAGAACACTTGACGTGCGGCATGCCGCACGGGTGCGCACGAAAAAGGGCGGTGGAGCCGGGGGAAGGCTCCACCGCCCTGAGGGGGTGGGAGAACGCCGGAGTACGGCGCTCGGGTTTACTCGGGCGGGCCTACTCGGAGATCTCGCCGTCGGCGTCGACCGCCAGGACGACACCCTGCCAGGTGCTCTCGATGTACTCGAGGACCTGCTCGTCGTGGAGCAGTTCGGCGAGCAGCTGGACGCGCTCGTCCTCGGTGTTCTCGTCCAGCGCGACGAGGCCGTTGGCGTACTTCTCGACGTAGTCGTCGCCCTCGGGCTCCCAGGCCAGGGTGTTGGCCTCTTCAGCCAGGTCGGCCTCGATGGCGTAGTTGCCGTTGACGATCGCGGCGTCCACGTCGGAGACCGAACGCGGCAACTGAGCCGCTTCCAGCGGGGTGACGACCAGGTCGTTCGGGTTGTCGGTGATGTCGTTCTCGGTGGCGGTTTCACCGGCCTCCGGGTCGACGGTGATGAGGTCCTCGGCCTCGAGGATGGTGAGCGCGCGGTTGAGGTTGGCCGGGTCGTTCGGGACCGCGATCTCGGCGCCCTCGGGCAGGTCGTCGGCGCTCTCGGCGTCTTCGGCGTACAGGCCCAAGCGCTCGATGTGGACGTCGGTGATGTAGGTGAGGTCGGCGTCGGGACCGCTTTCGGTCCACTCGTTCAGGAACGACCGGTGCTGGAAGTAGTTGGCGTCCAGGTCGTCGTCCACGAGCGCCGCGTTGGGCGCGTTGTAGTCCGCGATCTCCACGATGTCCAGCCCGAGGCCGGCCTCTTCGGCGAGGTTCTCGTCGATGAAGGCGAGGATGTCGCCGTGCGGCACCGGGTTGACGCCGACCCGGAGCGGGCCCTCACCGCCGTCGAAGGCGTCGGAGGTCTCGGGGGCCTGCTCGCTGGGCGCACCGCAGGCGGCGAGGGCCAGGGTGAGGGCGGCCGCGCCAATGAGGGTCGGGGGCGTGCGCATGGTGCACTCCTTCGAGATCGAGGGATGTGGGATCGCGGGGGGAGCATCGAGGCCGGGATGTGGTCCGGCACCGATACGGCCCGAGCACCCGGTTGGGGCACTTCTGAGCTGATCAGAGACTATCCCACCACCTTGGTAGGAATTTCCCGGCCAACCCCGCCGCGAGCGTGGCCTTGACCACAGCCGGAAGAATAACCTACTAATCCGGTAGCTTTTAGCGGGAATTCGACGCATCATGGGTGCATGCTCAGCGCACACACCGCCTCACCCAGAGCCGACAACCGCCCCACTCCGACACCGCGACACCTGCCCCCGACCGCTGTGCCCTCCCCCAGCCCCGAGCCCGCCGAAGGCGACCACTCGCTCCTCGGCGTCCTCCCCCTGCCGGAGAACGGGCGGTACATGCTGGTGTACGGCGTGGTGGTGGACCAACCCCAGGAACCGGCCCGCTCGGCACCCGCGGTCAACGGCACCCTGCTCCTCGACCGGGGCTCCCGACGGGTCTGGGCCCGGGGCACCGAGGTCGAACTCACCTACCAGGAGTACGAGCTCCTGGAGTGCCTGACCTCCTCCCCCGGACGCGCGGTGACCCGGGGTGAATTGATGGAGCGCGTGTGGGGAGCCAGCCGCGACCTGCACTCACGCACCATCGACGTCCACGTCCACCGACTCCGCCGCAAGCTCGGCCCAGCCGGAGACCTCATCGTCACGGTCCGCAAGGTGGGCTACATCTACCAGGGCCCCCGAACCTCCGCCTCTGAGCACCCCGAATGAGCACCGCCCCTACTCGCCCTGGGTCAACTGGCGCATCAGGAGCGCGATGTCCGGGGCGACCCATTCTTCGGCGATCCGCCCGTCACGCATGCGGTACATCTCCAGGCTGGGGAAGCTCACGCGGCGGTGGGTGGCCGCGACCCCTTGGAACGCACCGGAGTGCGTGCCGCTGAGGCGCACCCGGACGGCGACCCGGTCTTCCGAGACGAGCAGGTCCTCGATCTCGACCCGCAGGTCGGGGAAGGCTTCGAGCATGGCCTGAGCACCCGCTTTCCAGGCCTCCCGCCCATGCAGCGGCTCTGCCAGGCCGGGCAGGTTGGCGATGAAGTCCTCCGTCAACAGGTCGTAGACGGCATCCAGGTCTCCGCTCTCCAGGACTGCGTAGGCGTCGCGTAGGAGTACTTCCGCCTGCCGGGTACCGGTCGTCATGCCGGCTCTCCTTTGCTCGACTGTTAAAGTAGTGAACATGGTACATGATGAACCAGGTTCACCATCTTCGGGTGAGGCCCTCGACCGCCTGCTGGCCGTGTCCACCCTCATCTCCGACGACATGTCCGCCGGGCTGGGCGAGATCGGACTCACCCGCGCACGGGCCACGGCCCTGTGGGAGATCGCGCGGCACGGCACCGTCACCCAGCGGCAACTCGCCGACCTGCTGTCCGTCACCCCCCGCAACGTCACCAAGCTGCTCGACGCGTTGCAGCGGGACGGATTCGTCTCCCGCACCAGCGACACCGACGACCGCCGGGCCATCCTGGTCCGGCTCACCGCCCAGGGCGAGGAGAGCACGGCGAGCCTCAAGGAGCAGGCGGCCGCCCTGGCCGACGACCTGTTCGGCGACGTCCCCCCGGACGAACTGGCGTCCTTCGTGCACGCCTTGGACCGCGTAGCCGTCTATTTCGCCGATCCCCCGGAAACGACAGGACCCGCCCCGCCGCTTCCCGAGGGGAGCGGCGCGACGGGTCGGGTGAGGAATGAGGACTGTCCGGCCTAGAACACGAAGTCGCGGAACAGCATGATGGCCATGATCAGGCCGACCGCGAGGTTGAACACCGTGGCGGCGGCGAACACGCCGATCGGGCGCCATCCGGCCTCGCGCAGGGAGCTCAGCTTGAACTCCAGGCCGATGCTGGTGAAGGCGGCGATGAGGAACCAGTCCCGCAGCGCCTGTGCCGTGTCCAGGCCCGCTTGGGCATCCGCGGCGGCGTTGTTGGCCCACAGGGTGGCCACGATCGAGGCGATGAGGAAGCCCAGCACGAACTTGGGGAAGCGGTCCCACAGGGCGCGCAGGCCGGGGCGGCCCTCGGCGGAGCCGCCGCCCGCCGGTGCCACCTTGAAGGCGAAGTAGGCGGTGAGCAGGACCGCGACCACACCCATGAGGACGTTCTGGGTGGACTTGACGATGGAGGCGATCTGCAGCGCCTCCTCGCCCACGATCGCCCCGGACGCGGCCACGGCGGCGGTGGTGTCGATGTTGCCGCCGATCCACGCCCCGGCCTGGGCGTTGTTCAGCCCCATCAACTCGACCAGCCAGGGCAACAGGAAGATGGAAGGGACCGCGAACAGGATGACCAGGCTCGCGGTGTAGGCGAGCTGTTCCTTCTTGGCTTGCACGGCCCCGGCGGCGGCGATCGCGGCACTGACACCGCAGATCGAGACCGAGGAGGCGAGCAGCGCCCGCAGCCGGTCGTCCAGGCCGAGCTTGCCGCCGATCCACCAGGTGAACAGGAACACCGAGGTGACCAGGACGAGGGCCTGGAGGACCGCGGGTCCGGCGGCGCGGATGATGACGTCGAAGAGGACGGTCGAGCCGAGCAGGACCAGGCCGGTCTTGATGAAGAACTCGGTCTTGAAAGCCGGGGCCAGCTGGTCGCGGAGCCCGGTCAGGGACAGGACCAGGTTGCCCGCGAGACCGAGCAGGATCGCGTAGACGGGGTACTCGACCGCTTCGGCGAACCCGGCCCACGCGGTGCCCTCCGCTACTGAGGGGACCCAGGACTCCAGGAACCGGGTGCTCGCCGCCAGGCCGAGGACCACCAGCAGACCGAGGGCGGTCCAGCCCCAGAACGAGCCGCGCGAGGCGGTGGCTTGGGGCTCCTCGGGGGTACCGGTGGCGACCTGGGCCCCGGGGGCGGAATCGGTGGCGCTGTCGCCGCTGGGCGCAGCGGTGGTTTCGGAGGTGCTCTTTTCGTCAGGGGTCTGGTCGCTCACGGGATCAGCCCCACGGGGATGACGCCGAGCAGGGACAGGCCGAGCAGTACGAGGCCGGTGATGGTCGCGGTCCAGTCCTCGTTGAGTCTGAACCTGGAGCGTTCGGGCGTGGGTGTGGAGGGTGCTTCGCTCATGTCCTTCTCGATCTCCGGGCGCCGGAGGCGCCCTGGGGGATGGGGATGGCGGGGTACGGACAACGGCCGCGAGGGTGGGCGACTCATTGTCACCTAAACCTACTTATTTAGTATAGATAGAAGGCGCGGGTAGCACCAGGCCTCGGGCGGCTCAGGGTGGCGCCGCCGGGGCCGGTATGGATCAGGCGAGTGGTGTTACGGCTTGGGCAATGGGACGGGCACTGGGCTGGATGGCGGGCCGGTTGCCGGGTTGAGCGCCGACCCGGCTCAGGCGGCCGGTTCGGTCACCGGCAGGCCGGCCTCGCGCCAAGCCCGGAAACCCCCGACGAGGTCGGTCGCCCGGGGCAGGCCCACCTCCTGGAGCTGCACGGCGGCCAGACTGGAGGCGTAGCCCTCGTTGCAGAACAGCACGACGTGCAGATGCTCCGAGTCGGCCTCGGGCACCCGGTCGGGACTGGTGGGGTCCAGCCGCCATTCCAGGACGTTGCGGTCGATGACCAGGGCGCCGGGGATCTCCCCTTCGGCCGCGCGGTTGACGACCGGCCGGGTGTCGACCAGCAGGGCGCCGTCGCGCTGGGCGCGCAGGGCCTCGCCCGGGGTGAGGCGTTCCAGGTGGGCGCGCTTGCTGTTGAGCACCCGCTCGATGGCGCTCATCGGGTCGCCCCCTCGGCGGCCGGCACGTCGTCCAGGGTGGGGACGTCGGGTTCGGGGTCGGTGGTGAGAATGCTGCCGGTACGGCGGAGCGCGTTCTCACCGGTGACCTCGTAGTAGTGCATGGCGGTCAGCGGCGGCGAGTAGGCGTGGACGCTCACGGCGGGGCGGTCCGAGGTGTTGGTGACGTCGTGCACGTGGCCGAGCGGGAACCGGCCGCCGCCGCGTTCGGCGAGGGTGCGCTCGCGCAGCCCGGCATCCCAGTAGTGCTCGACCAGTTCGCCGGTGACGACGGTCAGGGCGCCGAGGGAGCCCGCGTGGTCGTGCAGCCGGGTGGACTGGTCGGGGGTCCAGGAGATGAGCCAGACGTCGGTGTAGTCGTCCGAGTGCAGACGGACGGACCACCGGTTCTCGGCGTCGAAGTGGATTTCGTGGAGTCCCTGGCGGACCTCCTCGGCGACCTTCGCGGTCAACTCGGACAGACGGTCCAAGGTGAGCGGGGTCGGCGCGACGGCGGGCGCGGCGATGTCGTTGACGGTCATGGGCTCTCTTGCTCTCCGGGTGGTGTCGGTGGTCGTGCGGGAAGCGTGATCACCGACAGCGCTCGTCGTAGACGAACGGCCGCCGCCAGGGCCGAAGGTGTGATGATGCGCTGACTGCCATGCCCATCAGTAAACCATATTCCCTACAGGTTTAGTCGGTAGTCCGGCGCCGACACACGTCACACCCGCAACGACACCCGGCCCGGCCCCCGCCAGAAGCCCGCCCCATAAGCCCTCTCCAACCCCTCGGACGAGCGCGTGTTTCCACGCGGCAAACGCGACTCATCACCCTCCGTTCACATTCAACCGCGGCGCGACAAGATTCCCTACTTTTTTGGTTGACAAACTGGGGTTAGGCGGATCAAGGTGGGGATCGAGCCGATCGGAATCGCGGAGCCGGTCGGCGCGGACCCGCCGAACCGCACTCCGTCCGGGCCACCCCGCTGGACGGAGACGGCACCGGGCCGGTCCGCGTTCCGGGCCGAGGAGGCTGCCATGCGCGGAGCCGCCCAGACCTCGGCCCGGACACCCACACTCTCCGGTGCACGCAAGGAAAGGCCGACTGCGATGACCGAACCGAACCGGCCCGAACCGCTGCGTTTCGCCTACTGGGTGCCCAACGTCAGCGGCGGCCTGGTCACCAGCAAGATCGAACAGCGAACCGACTGGGGCTACGACTACAACCGGGAACTGGCCGTACTCGCGGAGAACAGCGGGTTCGACTACGCCCTCTCCCAGGTGCGCTACACCGCCAGTTACGGGGCCGCCTACCAGCACGAGTCCACCGGGTTCAGCCTCGCCCTGCTCCTGGCCACCGAGCGCCTCAAGGTGATCGCCGCCGTCCACCCCGGCCTGTGGCACCCCGGCGTCCTGGCCAAGTTCATCGCCAGCGCCGACCAGCTCTCCGCCGGGCGGGCCGCCGTCAACGTGGTGAGCGGCTGGCTCAAGGCCGAGTTCACCGGCCTGGGCGAGCCCTGGCTGGAGCACGACGAGCGCTATCGGCGCTCGGAGGAGTTTATCCGGGTGCTCCGCGAGCTGTGGACCAGCGACAGCGCCGAGTTCAACGGGGACTTCTACCGGATCCACGACTTCGACATCAAACCCAAACCGGTCGAGGTTCCGGGCCGCCCCCACCCCGAGATCTTCCAGGGCGGCAACTCCACGGCGGCACGACGGCAGGCAGGCCGAGCCTCGGACTGGTACTTCTCCAACGGCAAGGACTTCGAGGGCTTCACCGAACAGGTCGACGACGTGCGTGCGGAGGCCGCCGTGCACGGGCGCACCGTGCGGTTCGGCCTCAACGGGTTCCTCATCGCCCGCGAGACAGAGTCCGAAGCGCGCGCCGTACTGAGGGAGATCGTCGACAAGGCCGACGCCGAAGCGGTGGAGCGCTTCCGACAGGCGGTCGAGCAAGCCGGAAAGGCGAGCGCCGACGGCAAAGGCATGTGGGCCGACTCCGGTTTCGAGGACCTGGTCCAGTACAACGACGGCTTCCGCAGCAAGCTGATCGGCACCCCCGAGCAGATCGCCCGGCGCGCAGTCGAGTACAAGGCCCGCGGCGCCAATCTGCTGCTCCTCGGGTTCCTGCACTACCTGGAGGACGTCGCACACTTCGGCGAGCACGTCCTGCCCGTCATCCGCGAACTGGAGCGGGAGGTGGACGAGCGGTTGGGCAACGGCGCACCCGTGGCCGAAGCGGTCCGGGCAGCACGCGCCTAGGCCGGTCCGACTCGGGCTCTCGGCAGGCAGTACCCGGGCGAAGCGGGGGGAGACCGAGCGAGCACAGCGAAGAGGAGGAACCGGATGAGCACCGACACCGAGACGACCGGCACTACGACGGCGGGCACCGGGCGGGACACCACGGCAAGCCCGGCCGGCGCGAACTGGGCCGACCGCCCCGCCACACCTGAAGACTGGGTGCACCGGGCCGCGCAGGTGAGCGCGCTGTTGGCCACCGACGCCGTGGAACGCGACCGGGCGGGCTCCACCCCGCACGCCGAAGTTCAGCTGCTGAAGGACTCCGGCCTGGTCACCCTGCTCGGCCCCACTGAGCACGGGGGCGGCGGCCAGTCCTGGGAGACCGCCTACCGGGTGATCCGCGAGGTCGCGGCCGGCGACGGGTCCATCGGTCAACTACTCGGCTACCACTACCTGTGGTCCTGGGCGGCCCGGTTGGTCGCCACCCCCGAGCAGATCGCGGCCGTGGAGGAGCTGTACACCGCGAACTCCCTCTTCTTCGGCGGCGCGGTCAACCCGCGCGACGGCGACCTCGTCATCACGGACGAGGGCGACACCATCGTCTTCAACGGCCGCAAGAGCTTCTCCACCGGCAGCAAGGTGTCGGACCTGACCGTGCTGGAGGGGGTCCTGGAAGGCACCGACAAGCACGTGTTCGCGATCGTGCCCTCGGACCAGGAGGGCATCGTCTTCGGGGACGACTGGGACAACATCGGGCAGCGCCTCACCGAGTCGGGCAGTGTCACCGTGCGCGACGTGCGCGTGGACTGGGCGCAGGCCGCCGGGTACGTCGACAAGGTGTTCCGGCCGCTCACCTACAACACGCTCAACGTCCCGGCGATCCAGCTGGTGTTCGCCAACTTCTACCTCGGTATCGGCAAGGGCGCCCTGGAGCGGGCCTCGGTCTACACCCGGGAGCGGACCCGCGCCTGGCCCTACGGCGGGGACGACAAGGGCGAGGCCGCCCAGGAGTGGTACGTCCTGGAGACCTACGGAGACTTGCAGGCCAAGCTGTGGGCGGCCGAAGCCCTGGTGGACCGGGCGGGCTCCGAGCTCTCCGAGGTCCTGCACGACGACCGGGAGGCGCTCACGCCCGGGCGGCGCGGCGAGCTGGCGGTTCTGGTGGCCGCGGCCAAGCAGCGCATCTCCGACACCGCCCTGGAGGTCTCCGCCAAGGTCTTCGAGGTCACCGGTGCGCGGGCGACCGCGTCGTCGGTGGGGCTCGATCTGTACTGGCGCAACCTGCGCACGCACACCCTGCACGACCCGGTGGCGTACAAGCGGCGTGAGGTGGGCAGGTACGCGTTGCTGGGTGCGGTTCCCGAACCCACCTGGTACACCTGACCGCGCCACGCCGACGGTCGGGTACTGACGACCGTCCCGGCCGACCCGTGCTCTTATTCCAGGTAATTCCAGTAGGCATTACGGGTTACCGGTACGGGTCGGCCGCACCCCAGCTCAGGAGGTTCCCCTTGTCCGAGACCGCCACCGGCCACACGCTCGGCGCGCCCGCCGACGAGTTCCCCGTCCGTGTCCTCACCTCCGGCACCGAAGCCGTCCAGGCCGCCCGCGCGCTGGTCCCCCGGATCGCCGAAGGCGCGGCCGAGCGCGACCGGGAGCGCAGCCTCCCGCACGGCCTGGTCCGGGAGGTCTCCCGCGCCGGGCTGCTCGGCGCCACCGTGCCCCGTGAGCTGGGCGGGGCCGCGGTGAACGCCGCCACCGTCGCCGAGGTCCTGCGGTTGCTGGGCAGTGCCGACCTGAGTCTGGCCCAGGTCCTCCAACCGCACTTCGCCTTCCTCAACGCGCTGCGCCTGCGCGGCGGGGCGGAGGCCCGGCGCCGGGTGTTCGACGACGTGCTCGCGGGCGCGCTGGTCAGCAACGCCCAGGCCGAGCGCTCGGGGAAGACCGCGCACACCCACGCCACCCGGATCGAGCGCGACGGGGAGGTGTACAAGGTCGACGGCACCAAGTACTACGCCACAGGGTCGCTGTTCGCCGACTGGCTCGCGGTGGTCGCTCCGTCGGCCACCGCGCGGGGACCGCTCCCGCACATCGCCTTCGTGCCTGCCGACGACCCCGGGGTGCGGATCGAGGACGACTGGGCCGGCATGGGGCAGCGCACCACGGCCAGCGGCACCGTGCACCTCGCTGGGGTAACCGTCGCCCCCGACCTGGTCCTGGAGCAGTACCGGACCTTCGAAGAGCCCACGACCTACGGCGCCCTCGCCCAGCTGCTGCACGCCGCCATCGACGTCGGCGCCGCACGCGGGGCGCTGGAGGAGGCCTCGGAGTTCGTGCGTACCAAGAGCCGCCCCTGGTTCGAGAGCGGTACGGACACCGCCGCCGAGGACCCGCTGCTCGTGCAGCGCTTCGGCGAACTGGAGGTGCGGGTGCGCTCGGCCGAGGCCCTGCTGTGTACCGCCGCCGACCGGGTGGACGCGGCCGACGCGGTGCTGGCGGAGGAGTCCTCGAGCGGGGAGGACGCCACCGCCGAGGCCTCGATCGCGGTGGCCGCCGCCAAGGTTGTCGGCGGCCAGGCCGCGGTCGAGGTCTCATCCGCCCTGTTCGAGGTGGCCGGGACCCGGGCCACCGCCGAGGCGGGCAACCTGCACCGCCACTGGCGGGACGCCCGCACCCACACCGTCCACGACCCGGTGCGCTGGAAGGTCCAGCACATCGGCGCATACTCCCTCAACCACCGCCGTCCCCCACGGCACGGCCAGATCTAGCGGCACAGCTGGAGACACCGATCCACACCGAAGGGATGACACCCTCATGCCCCTGACCTTCCACTGGTTCCTCCCCACGCAGGGGGACAGCAGAGGCGTCGTCGGCCGCGGCCACGGCGCGGACGTCGTGTCCTCCTCTGCCTGGCGGACCCGCGATCCCTCGCTGGAGTACCTCAACCAGATTGCCCAGGCCGCCGAACAGCTGGGGTTCGAGGGCGTCCTCACCCCCACCGGCGCGTGGTGCGAGGACGCCTGGCTGACCACCGCGATGCTGGTCGGGGGCACGAGGCGGCTCAAGTTCCTGGTGGCCTTCCGCCCCGGGCTCCTCTCCCCCACCCTGGCCGCGCAGATGGCCAGCACCTACCAGCGGCTGAGCGGCGGGCGGCTGCTCCTCAACGTGGTGACCGGAGGGGAGTCTGCCGAGCAGCGCCAGCACGGGGACTTCCTCGACAAGGACGCCCGCTACCGGCGCACCGACGAGTTCCTGCGCGTGGTGGACGCGCTGTGGCGGGGCCAGACCGTGGACTTCGCCGGCGAGCACATCACCGTGGCGGGCGCCAAGCTCCAGAAGTCCCCCGACCCGCTGCCGCCCGTGTACTTCGGAGGGTCGTCCCCCGCCGCCCTGGACGTGGCCGCCTCACGCGTGGACACGTACCTGACCTGGGGGGAGCCTCCGGGGGCCGTGGCTGACAAGATCGACCGGGTCAGCGCGCTGGCCGCCAAGCGCGGCCGGGCCCTCGAGTACGGGATCCGGCTGCACGTGATCAGCCGTGACACCGAGGAGGAGGCGTGGGCTCAGGCCCAGCGCCTGCTCGACGGGATCGCCCCCGAGACCATCGCCCAGGTGCAGGACAGCCTGCGCCGGAGCGAGTCCGAGGGGCAGCGGCGGATGCTGGACCTGCACGGCGGGCGCGCGGCCGATCTGGAGATCCACCCCAACCTGTGGGCGGGGGTGGGACTGGCGCGCGGCGGCGCGGGCACGGCCCTGGTCGGCAGTCACGAGCAGGTCGCGGGCCTGATCGAGGAGTACCAGCGGGTCGGTATCAGCGAGTTCGTGCTGTCGGGTTACCCGCACCTGGAGGAGGCCTACTGGTTCGGGGAGGGCGTCCTGCCGCTGCTGCGCGAGCGCGGCCTGTGGCGGCACCCCGACGGCGAGGCCCCCGCCGCCACCGCTTCCCACGTGCCTTTCGCCGCGGGTGCGGCCGCGCCCGCGGCACCTGCACCGGCACCCGCCACGTCCTGACATGTCCCGCCCCGCCCTGACCGACACCGCCCTACCGGAGACACCACCATGAGTACCACCGTCCTCGTCGGGAACCCCCGGCCGAACTCCCGCACCGCCACAGCCGCCCGGGCCGTGGCGCGCCACGCCGCGCACGCCGCCGACCTGCCGGACGGGGCGGACCTGGTGGAGCTGGCGGACCTGGCCCCGCTGCTGCTCACTCCCGGCCCGCCGCTGGACGTGCAGACCGCGCTGGACCGGGTGCGCACCACCGACCTGCTGGTCGTGGCCAGCCCCACCTACAAGGCCACGTACACCGGGCTGCTGAAGGTCTTCCTGGACCTGCTGCCGTCCGAGGGCCTGGCGGGGGTGACGGCGGTACCGGTCCTGGTGATGGGTTCGCCGGCGCACACCCTGGCGGTGGACGTCCACCTGCGCCCGCTGCTGCTGGAGCTGGGCGCCACCGTGCCCGCGTCCGGGCTGGCGCTGCTCCAGGACACCATTCCCACCGAAGGGGATGACGCGCCCCGGCTCGACGAGGTGCTCACCCCCTGGGCCGAACGGTCCGCCCCGGCGCTGCGCGCGGCCGCGCGCCCCAGATCCACCACCGCCTGACCCCTTCCCCACCCACCTGGGAGAGCCTGTTGAGTGTCGCAGAGACCGCTACCCGTACCCACACGCGATCCGAGGCCGACCGGTTCCGCGCGACCATGCGCAACCACCCGGCCGGGGTCGTCGTCATCACCGCGAGCGTCGAGGGGCGGCCCGTCGGACTGACCGCCACCTCATTCACCAGTGTCAGCCTCAGCCCCGCGCTCGTGTCCTTCTATGTCGCCGATTCCACCTCCACCTGGCCGACCCTGCGCCGCGCGGGCGAGTTCGGGGTGCAGCTGCTCGCCGAGGGGCAGTCGGAGCTGGCCGCCCGGTTCGCGAGCAAGGGGGTGGACCGGTTCGCCGAGCCCACGTCCTGGCGGCCGGGGCCGTCGCGGGTGCCGCTGTTGGACGGGGCCTCGGCGCACCTGGTGTGCGAGCGGTTCGACACGCGGCTGGTCGGCGACCACTGGCTGGTCGTGGGCCAGGTGACGCACACCTTGGTGTTGGAGGAGCCGCGCCCGCCGCTGGTCTACCACCAAGGCGCGTTCGGGTCGGTCTCGCCGCTGCGCTGACGGCCGCGGTCCTGGGCTGACAGCCGCCCCCACCCAGAGCTTCCCCTTCGCCCGGGAAGGAGGGCACCCCCGCGTTCGCGGGGGTGCACTTTTCCTGTGCTCGAACCCGGAAGCCTTGACCTCAATATTAGTTGAGATATCAGACTGTTGCCCATGAACACAGACACACGCACACGGGCCGACGACATCGACGCGATCAAGCAGGTGGTCGCCACCATCGAGCACGCACAGAACAACGAGCTCACCGAGGAGTTCCTCAGCCTCTTCAGGGCCGACGCGATATGGACGACCGGGGCCGGAAAGCGTCTCTTCGGCCTGGACGAGATCTCGGCGTTCACCCGCAAAGTGCTTCCGGGAGGCATGGCGGGCGCATCGGTCACCTTCGAGCTGGAGCACGTCCTGTTCCTCCGCCCCGACGTCGCCGCCGTCAAGGTGCGCCAGGTGTACCGGACGTCCGACGGTTCCGACGTCGGCTCTCCGATGTGGGTGATGACCAAGGAGGACGGTCGGTGGCTTCTGACCGCATCCCAGAACACGGGCGTCGTCGACGACGAGGAGGCGTCGCCGAACCACCCAGTCTTCGGTACCGACACCGACTGACGCGCCCCTGATCAGAAGGGCACCCCTGATCCGTCGGGGGTGCCCTTCGCTCGCTTCCGGTGACCCACGGAGTGCAGGGCGCGCGCTGCCGTGCGCCTCAGACCAGTTCGGCGAGGAGCGGGATCTGGTCGGGGGCGGCCAGCGCGGACCCCACCGCCACCATCCGGGCGCCCGCGTCCAGGAACTCCTTGGCGTTGCGTGCGTCGACCCCGCCGGTGGCCACGACCTGGATGTCGGGGAAGGGTGCACGGACGGCTCTGATCCAGTCGGGGCCGAGGTGCGAGGCGGGGAAGGCCTTCACCCAGCGCCCGCCCGCCTTGAGCACGGCCTGGATGTCGGTGGGGCTCGCCACCCCGGGCAGGTGCGGCATGCCCGCGTCCTCGGAGGCGGCCATCACCTCGGCGTCGAAACCGGGGGCGACGGTGAACGCGGCCCCCGCCTGGGACACCGCGCGCACCTGGTCGGTAGTGATGACGGTCCCGGCTCCCACGGCATGCCCGCGTTCGGTTCCGGCCTCGACCGTGGCGCTGAGTGCCGCCATCGCGTCGGGGCCGCGCGCGGGGACCTCCACGGCGGTGATGCCCAATTCCCAGGCTCGGACGGCCAGTTCGACCGTGGTGTCCACCGGCATCCCGCGGAGGATCGCCATCACGTTCCGGCCCCCGAAGAGCCCGTCCAGACCACTGCCCTGCATCACTGCCTCCTTGTCGTCGCGGCGACCGCCGCCGTGGCGCGCTCGCGCCAGTGTTCTTCGGGGGCGGCCAGGAGTTCCTCCAGCACCGTCCCATCGGGCGGGGGCGCCAGGTCGCCCGGAACACGCAGGACCGCGCCCGCGCACAGGTGGCCGAGGCGCAGGCGGGCGGGGGCGTCCAGGCCGCGCAGCAGTGCGGCCAGGTAGCCCGACGCGAAGGCGTCGCCCGCCCCGACGGGTTCGACCACGTCCACGGCGGGCGCCGGTACGTGAACCGCGTTGTCGACCGGGTCCGCGCTGTCTCCGCCGTGGAACTCCGTGGCCCCGTGTTCGGCGTCCTTGACCACCAGGTGCCCCGCGCCGGGCAGGAGCTCTCGCACCTCCTCTGCGGTGGAGGTGCCCCACAGTTCCTCGGCCTCGTCCCGGCCGACGAGGACCACGTCCGCCAGACGGGCCAGCGCGAGCAGGCGCGGGGCCGCGGCTCCAGGGTCCCAGAGGCGCGGCCTGTGGTTGACGTCGAAGCTCACGGTGGTCTCCGGGTCGGCCAGCAGGCTCTCGGCGAGCGCGTCGGCCCGAGGGGAGAGCGCGGGCGTGATCCCGGACAGGTGCACGATGCGGGCGGATCTGACCAGGGGGTGTCCGGCCAGTTCGGGGCCCATGTCCGACGCCGCGGAACCCGACCGGTAGTAGTGGACGGCGCTGCCCTCGGGGTCGGGGTCCTTGGCGAAGAGGCCGGTGGGCCGCTCCGGATCGGTGTGGACGCCAGAGACGTCCACGCCCCGCTCGCGCAGAGTCCGCAGAACCACCCGTCCGAAGGGGTCGTCGCCCACTCTGCTGAGCCAGGCGGGGCGGTGCCCCAGAGCGGCCAGCCCGCAGGCCACGTTGGATTCGGCCCCGGCGATCCCCGTTTCCAAGGTGGACGCATGGTCCAGCGGGGTGGCGGCGGGCGGGGTGAGCAGCAGCATGGTCTCGCCGACGCAGGCGACCTGAGGGGTCATGAGGCTGCCCCGAATGCGTGGGCGGGGGGCGCGGGGACGTCGACGGGCAGGGCGAACACCGCTCCGTCGTGCGCTCCCGGGTTACTCAGTCCGACAGCGGCGGACGTGACGAAGAGCGTCGGGTCCGCCGTACCCACGACGCACACACTGGTCGGTTGGGTGGCAGGCAGCAGCACCCTGCGTTCCAGGGTCCCGTCCGGTGCGTACCGGTGGACGCGGCCCGCCCCCCAAACGGCGACCCACAGGTAGCCCTCACTGTCGACCTGCATCCCGTCGGGGCTGCCTTCCGCTACCCGGGTGAAGACGCGCGAGTCGCCGATCCGTCCGTCCGGGCCCAGTTCGAGGACGTCGATGCGCCCATCGGCGCTGTCGGCGAGATACATCAACGTGCCGTCGGCGGTGAAAGCGGGGCCGTTAGGGATGGTGTAGCCCTGCAGAGCAGCTGTGACCGTACCGCCGGGGTCGACACGGTAAAGGGACCCGGCGCCCTCAGTGCCGTCGTAGGCCATCGAGCCCGCCCAGAACCGGCCGTGCGGGTCGCAGCAGCCGTCGTTCATGCGCATGGGCACGGACGCGGCCCCCTCCGGCTTGGCGAGCCACTCGACGCCCCCGTCATCCAAGACCGCGACCCCGGTCCCGGCCGCCGCCATGTACCGTCCGGGGCGGCCCTGGACCGGTGCGACCGCGCCCAGCGGTGAGTCCAAGCGGTGTACCTCTTGTGCCCGTCCCGGCTCACGAGGATCCAGGCGCAGCAACCGGCCCGCGAGGATATCCACCAGCAACAGCTCGTCGCCGACCCAGCGCGCCCCCTCCCCTAGTTCGAGCCGGTCCGTGCTCCACGGCTCGGATACCGTACTCGTCTCCATCTCTGACCTCCTCGCTCTCGGTTCTCGTGGGCACGGACCGTCTCCCGTGCCCGGGCTACCACTCGGCGAACGATCCGTCGCTGTGGCTCCACACCGGCGGCCGCCAGCGGTGCCCGACCCGGTCCGCACGGCGCACCGCCGCCTCATCGATCTCCACACCCAGTCCGGGAACACCCGTGCGGTCGATATGGCCGTCCGGGAACGCGAAGGCACCGGCATCCAACACGTAGTCGAGCAGGTCCGCGTCGCGGTTGTAGTGGATCCCGATGCTCTGTTCCTGGATGAGGAAGTTCGGCGTCGCGAACGCCACCTGCAGGCTGGCTGCCAGAGCGATGGGGCCCAGCGGGCAGTGTGGTGCCAGCAGCGCGTCGTAGGTCTCGGCCAAGGAGGCGATCCGGCGCACCTCGGAGATCCCACCCGCATGGGAAAGGTCGGGCTGGGCGACGGCGATCCCGGCCTGGAGCGCGGGCAGGAACTCGGTGCGGGAGAAGAGCCGCTCACCGGTGGCGATGGGGACCGGGCTGGCCCCCACCACTCTCTCCAGGAGGTGCCCGTACTCAGGCAGCAGGGGCTCCTCCACGAACATCGGGCGCAGCGGCTCCAGCAGTGGCAGGACCCTGCGGGCGGTGGCGGCGTTGAAGCGGCCGTGGAAGTCCACTGCCACGTCGCGGTCGGGGCCCAACACCTCGCGCACTGCGGCCAAGCGGTCCACCACACCGTCGATCTCGCGCATCGTGGCGGAGCGCCCCATCACCCCCGAGCCGTTCATCTTGACCGCGGTGAGCCCGGACTCGACCCGCTCCGCGACCGCGTCGGCTAGCTCGGCGGGTTCGTCTCCCCCGACCCACCCGTACACTCGCACCGAGTCGCGCACCGGGCCGCCCAGGAGCTGGTGGACGGGCACGCCCAATGTCTTTCCTGCGATGTCCCACAGAGCCTGGTCGAGTCCGGCCACGGCGCTGGACAGCACCGGTCCGCCCCGGTAGAACGCGGCCTTGGTCAGCCGCTGCCAGTGGTACTCGATCGCGGCGGGGTCCTGGCCGATAAGCAGGTCGGAGAGTTCGCCGACCGCGGCGCGAACGGTCTCGGCGCGTCCTTCCACCACGGGCTCGCCCCAACCGACAACGCCCTCGTCGGTCTCCACACGGCAGAACAGCCACCGGGGCGGGACCATGAAGGTCTCAATGCGGGTAATCTTCATCGTTCTTCTTCCAGATCGTCGTGGTTGGGGGCGTCGGCACCGGTGGCCCGCAGGAGGTCGTCCCGGGCCTGGTCGAGCAGGGCCGCCATGGCCGCCTCCGCGGCCGCGGGGTCGGCGGCCGCCACCGCTTCGGTGACCGCTCCGTGGCTCGGGACGGGGTCGCCGTGGACCCCGCTGTGCACGAGCCGGTCCCGTTCGGAGAGGCCAGCGGCGAAGAAGACGTCCGTGCGGGTGAACAGCTCGTTGTGGGTCGCAGCCAGCAACGCACGGTGCCAGCGCAGGTCCGCCTCGGCCGCGGCCTCGGGCGAACCCCCGTCGTCTGCCGCGGCGATGTCGGCCAGCGCCGAGCGCAGGTCGGCCACGTCCTCCGGGGTGCGACGGGCGGCAGCCAGGCGCGCCGCGACCGGTTCGAGGGCCCCGCGCAGCTCAGCGAGGTCGTGGAAGAAGGCCTCTCCGGCCCCCGCGGCGATCTGCCAGCGCACCACGTCCGGGTCGAGCAGGTTCCAGTCGGCGCGCGGGCGCACGAACGTGCCCTTCTTCTGCCTGGAACCGACCAGTCCTTTGGCCGCCAGTACCTTGATCGCCTCACGGACCGCTGTCAGGCTCAGGTCGAGCTCATCGCTGAGCGCGGCGAGGTCGATCGTCTCGCCTTCGCCGAACCGGCCGGAGAGCACGCGCTCCGCCAGCAGCCGGACCGTCTGGCCGTGCACACCGCGCGCCGAGTAGGCCGCCATCAGTTCCTCCGTTCCCAGCGCCGTGTTACGAGGACGCCTTGTAGATACTCCACCCTCCGTCCACGGGCAGGCTCGCTCCGGTGACGTAGGCGGCCTCGTCCGAAGCCAGGAAGGAGATCACGGAGGCCACCTCGTCCGGGTCGCCGAAACGCTTGGCCGCGGTCTGCTCGATGCTCTCTTCGCGGTCCCGCTCGCCCACCCCGTCCCAGGCCGGGGTGAGAATGGGACCGGGCAGAACACAGTTCACCCGCACCCGCGGCCCGTACTCGACCGCCAGCTGCCGGGTCAGAGCGGTCAGTCCGCCCTTGGTGGTGGCGTAGGCGGGGCGTCCGGGCAACCCGAACCAGGCGTGCACGGAGGAGGTGACGACGATACTGCCCCCGTTGGCTTCGAGGTCGTCCAGGCAGGCGCGCACTCCCAAGAACGCTCCGGTGAGGTTGACACTGAGCTGCCGTTCCCAGGAACCGACGGATGTCTCGTGCGCAGGCGAGACTTCGACGGTGTAGGCGTTGGAGACCAGAACGCCCACAGGGCCGAAGTTCTCGCGCGCAGCGGCCACCACACGGCGCCAGTCCTCCTCGTCGGTGACGTCGGCGCGGACCGCCCTGGCCCGTCCCCCGCTCTCGCGCAGACGCTCGGCGGTCTCCTCCACCTTCGGGGACAGGTCGGCCAGGACCACCCCCGCGCCCTCGTCGGCCAGGCGTTGGGCAGTGGCCGCACCGATGCCCTGGGCGGACCCGGTGACCACCGCCGTCACTCCGTCGTGCCGGGCGATTGACATGTCGTGCCTGCTTTCTCTTCTAGGGCTGTGCCTTGGTGAACACGACTCCGGGAGCTCCGTGCGTGTCCTGGGCGGAGCCGGGAACGGCGGCGTCGAGGTCGAACGGTTCGCCGGGGCGGACCGTGGCCAGGTCCGGTCCCCTCCCAGAACACTCGTCGGGCCCGAGGGTCCCCGCGCCCGCGCCCGGTCGGTACCTCAGTGTTCCGGGGTGGTAGGCGGTGAAGGTCCCGGTGACCCGTCGGCCCGTGCTCTCGTGACCGCTCCACCGGGGTGGTGTGCTCCAGAACCCGTCCGGGGTCACCTCGGCCACGGGGCCGGTGCCCGCGCCGAAACCGCACTCGACCGTGAGCGTGGTGGACTCCCCCGGCGCGAGTTCGGTGAGCGGACCGAGCGCCTCGCACTCGACCACGCGGTCTACCGGACACAGTCCGCCCAAGTGTTCCAATGGACGGTCCAACGGGTACTCGAGCCACACCTGCACCCGCGATCCCCCGTCCGGGTAGGGCTCGTTCTCACGCACCGCGAAACGCTGGGTCGCGGTCCCGCTGGCTCCGACGTTGGCCAGCCAGCCGGCGGCCGTGGGGAAACCGACCTTGCCCACCACGTCCTGCGCGGGTACCCGGAGCACCCCGGGAACGTGCTCGACGACTTCGGGGTGGGCATCGCCGCGGACCAGAGGCGCGGTGGCGGGTCCGGTGCCGTCCACGCCCACGTACACACCTTGGGCGCTCTGTCCCTCGACGGGTTCGCCGCTGAGCTGGGTCACGTTCCACAGTGCCCAGCGGCGCGGGACGCTGCCGGTGTTCAGGGCCGACAGGTCCAGCTGGTAGGCGGCGCTGCCCGGGTTCAGGGTCAGACGTCGGCGCAGGCGCAGGCCGCTACGGGGGTCGTTCCCGCTGGTGAGGGTGAGCACGGCTGCCCCGTCGCCCCGGGTCTCCACTTCAGCGGCGTAGGCCCCCGAGTCCAGGACCGGGTCAGGCGGCCCGGCCCACTGGTCGGGACCGTCCCAGCCCTGCGGCGCGGGCCAGGTCTTGTCCCCGCCGACATTGTTCCACTCGCTCATGGGCCCCTCGACGGGTTCCAGGCTCACCCCCTCCACGGGACGCAGGTCCGGACCCAGCAGACGCGGGTTGCGGTAGAGGAACTCGGAGCCCCGGTGGCGGGCGGAAAGCAGCCGCCCACCCAGCGCAGGGGCACAGGTCAGGCGAAGCACGCCGTTGTCCAGGACGATCAGTTCGTGGGGTCCTGAGGTATCGCGTTCGACGGCGACCGAGCCGCTCACCGTTCATCACCGTCCACCAGGCACACCTTGCCGCGGCTGCCTCCGGAGGCCTTCCGGTAGGCGGCATCGGCGTCGGCCACATCGAACCGGTCGGAGACGACCCGCTCCGGGCACAGACCCCAGCGCACCAGGTTCACCGCCAGTTCCGCCATGGCCGGAAGGGACGTCACCCAGGAGGCATAGAGGGTGAGCTGTTTGTGCAGGAGAGTGTCCGAAACCTCTGTGTCCAGGGTTCCACCCTCCCCGACCAGCGATACGCGGCCCCATTCGGCGGCGTTCTCCAGTGCCAGCGAGCGGCCCAGACGGGAACCGGAACAGTCGATGACGGTCGCCGCGCCCCGGCCCCCAGTGGCATCCGCGACCGCTTCGGCCGCCTCCTCGGGAGAGGCAAGGGTGTCGAAGACGTCCAGGGTGGCGGCCCAGTCACGGCGTACCGGGGAAGGTTCGACACCGATGACTCGGGCGGCGCCCATCCCGCGGCCGATCATTCCGGCCGCCAGGCCCACCGGGCCCAGGCCGACGACGAGCAGGTCTCCGTCCCCGTTGACGCCGATCCGCCGCAGCCCTTCGTAAGCCGTGCCGAACCCGCACGCGATGAGGGCCCCGTCCACGTGGGAGAGCTCGTCGGGCAGGGGAACGCACGTGGACTCTTCGACCAGCAGGTACTGCGCGTGCCCGCCGTCGCGCTGCCATCCGTAGGCGGCCCGCCCCGAGGACGTGCAGCTGATCATGAAGCCGCGACGGCAGTTGTCACAGAGCCCGCAGCCCGCGATGTGGTACACGATGACCCGGTCCCCGCCGCCGAACCGTCGGCATCCAGGACCCGCCTTGACGACGGTGCCCGAGGGCTCGTGGCCGGCGATGACGCCCTGGTAGGCGGGGCCGTCGATCCCTCGGTGGGTCTTGTGCTCGTGGTAGATGAAACCGATGTCGCTGCCGCAGATCCCCGAGGCCCCGACCTTCAGCAGTACCTGTCCCGGCCCGGGGTCGGGGACCGGCAGGGTGTCCACCACGGCTGTGGAATCGCCGGGCAGGCGCACTCCGCGCATGGTTTCCGGGAGTGCGCGGGCAGGGTTTGTTGCGTTCATGGTGTGAGTTCCCCCGTTCGGGCTAAGCGAGCCGGTTCGCCGACTCTCGCCTGCTGATGAGCACGTTGATCAGGACCGCGACCACGATGATGAGGCCGCGCACCACGTCCTGGAAGAAGGAATTGACGCCCAGCAGCACCAGGCCGTTACCGATCACGGTGATGAAGATGACGCCTAGGAAGGTGCCCGCGAGGGACCCGCGACCGCCCGCCAGCGCGGTACCACCGATGACCACGGCGGCGATCACGTCGAACTCCAACCCGGCCGCCGCGCCACCGTTGCCCGACCCCAGGCGGGCCGCCAGCAGGACGCCGGTGATGGCGGCGAGCAGCCCGGTGGTGGCAAACAGCAGCACTCGCACACGGGCGACGTTGAGACCGGCGAGCTGTGCGGCGGCCGCGTTGCCCCCGATGGCGTAGACCGAACGACCGTAGGCGGTGTACTTGGCGACGTAGGCGAAGACCGCGAAGAGCACCAACATCACCACGGCCGCGGTGGGGACACCCAGGATCGACCCGCCAAGCACGTCGAAGACCGCGCTCTCCGGCAGGGGGACGGGGAGTGCGTCCGTCATGTACAGCGCCAACCCGCCCAGCACGCTCCACAGTCCCAGGGTGGTGATGAACGCCGGCACGTTGAATCGGGCGCGGAGCCACCCGGCGAGGGCACCCCATCCCAGACCCAGCAGCAGGGTGAGCGTGATGGCGCCGGCCACGCCCAGCCCCCACTCGGCTGAGCCCTTGGCCACGACCACCGAAGCGAAGGCGACCGCTGGGCCGATACTGATGTCGATGTCGCCGGAGATGATGATCAGAGTGACCCCCCACGCGGCGATACCGATGGTCGCGGCGTTGCGCAGGAGACCGAGCTGGTTGTCCACACTCAGGAAGCCGGAGGCGGAAAAGCCCAGGATGACGTACAGCAGCAGGATCGCGGCCAGCAGGCCGATCTCGTTGAGTCGGTGGCCGTACCGGCCGAAGACGTCGCCGCGGGCGGAGACCGCCTCGACGGTGATGGGTTTGGTGGTCATTGCTACCTCGCCGTTCACGCCGCCATCGCGGCGGCCATGATGTTGTCCAGGGTGATGTCGTCGCCGGTGAAGTCACCGCGCAGGCGTCCGCCGCGCATGGCGAGGACGCGGTCGCACACGAGCGGGAGTTCCTCCAGCTCGCTGGAGACGAAGAGGACCGCGGCGCCCTCCGCGGCCAGCTGCCGCACGATCCGGTAGATCTGGGCCTTGGCCTCGACGTCCACCCCTCGGGTGGGCTCGTCGAGGAGCAGGATGCGGCTTCCCGCGTGCAGCCAACGCCCGATGACGGCCTTCTGCTGGTTGCCGCCGCTGAGGTTCACGATCGGGGTGTCCGGGTACGCGGTCTTGATGGACAGCCGCTCGATGAGGCCCCGTCCGATCGAGGACACCTTTGCGGGCCGCACGGTTCCGGCCGTGGACGCGCCGCGGAACCAGGTCATCACCATGTTCTCGGAGACACCCAGGAGGGGGACCACCCCCTCGCCCTTGCGGTCTTCAGGGGTGATGCCCACACCCAGGCGCTTCATCGTTTTGGGGGTCGGTCTGGCCACACGCTCGCCGTCGACCATGACGGTCCCCGTCGAGGGGGTGAACCCCGCCAAGGCACGCAGGAGTTCGGTACGCCCGGATCCCATGAGGCCGCCCAGGCCCAGGACCTCGCCGGGGTACAGGTCGAAGGTGACACGGTCCACCTTGGGCGCGACCGAGAACTCCTGGACCGACAGCAGCGGGGTACCGGAACGCTCCACCCGGGAGACGGGCCGCTGAGCTTCTTCCTGCTCCTCGCCGCCCAGCATGAGCGAGACGATGCGGCGGGTGGTCGCTCCCCGGACCGAGGTGGTCTCCACCACGGCGCCGTCCCGCATCACCGTGACGGTGTCGGCGACCCGGCGGATCTCGTCGAGTCGGTGGCTGACGTAGATGACGCCGACACCGCTGGACGCGATGCGGGTGACCGCGTCCAGTACGGTGTCGGCCTCACTCGCGGCGAGCGCACTGGTGGGCTCGTCCAGGATGAGCAGGCGCGGCCGGGACCGTACGGCCCGGGCGATCTCCACGAGCTGCTGCTGGGCCAGGGGAAGGTCGGCGACGGAAACTGTGGGGTCGATGTCGATGCCGAGCTCGGCGAAGACCTCCCTCGCCCCCGCGCGGATGCGCTGGTAGTCGATACGGCCCGCGGTCCTGGGCCAGTTGCCCAGGTAGAGGTTCTCCGAGGCCGATAGCTCCGGTACCAGGCTGAGTTCCTGGTAGACGGTGCCGACCCCGAGTTCGGCCGCGCGGCGGATCCCGCCCCTGCCCAGGTCACGCCCGCCGATCTCGACCTCGCCCTCGTCGGGGCTCTCGACCCCCGAGAGCAGTCGGATGAGCGTGGACTTGCCCGCGCCGTTACGGCCCAGCAGGGCACGGACCTCTCCCGCGCGGACCTCGAAGTCGGCGCTGTCCAGGGCCCGTACGCCCGGATACGTCTTGGTGGCGCCTCGGGTTGAGGCCACGACGGCGGTGTCGGCCGCGACCTCGGCTGTGTCACTCATGGGTAGCTCCACTGATGGGACGGGAGGGTGTGGGGTACACGGCGCGGGTCACGGGATGCCGTCCGGGTGCTCGTCGAGCCACCGCTCGCCGTCTTCGGGCGTCGTGTAGAGGTCCACGGGTGCTCCGACGACGAATTGGCCGGTGTCCTCGCCCGCGATGATGCGCTCGACCGTCTCCCCGGCCATCTGTCCGACGGCGATCCCGGAGATGTCCACGTTGGCCTTGAGGACCTGGTGGTCGGCCAACTCGCGTGCGGCGTCCGTGGACATGTCGCTTCCGAAGACGACGACGTCGCCGGTGTGTCCCCCGCCGCGCACGGCGCGGACGGCCCCCATCGTGGCTCCGCCCGCTTCCGCGTAGAACGCGTCCAGGTCGGGATGGGCGGTGAGGACGCGTTCGCCCACGTCCACCGCCTCGTCGATAGTGGCGCCCTGCTGGTTGGCAACGATTTCGGCGTCGGGCAGCCGGTCGTAGAGCGCTTCCTCGAAGCCCTCGCGCCGGTGGACGCAGACCTCGACGAACTCGCAGTTGAGCACGCCGATCCTGGGGGCATCGGTGCCTTCGGCCTCGAAATGGTCGGCGGCCGCCTCGCCGAGCTGGCGCCCGAACTCGTGCGGGTCACCGAGGATGTAGGAGGTGACGTACTCTTGGGCGGCCTCGTCCTCGATGCAGGTGTTGTAGCAGACGACGGGGATCCCGCTTTCGTGCGCCAAGCGCACGGCCGGCACGGAGGCGGTGGCGGAGACCGGCGAGAGGACAAGAGCGTCAACGTCCGCGGAGCTGGTCACGTCCACGAAGGCGCTCTCCTCTGAGGCGTCCCCCTGGGCGTTGAGTTCCAGGAGCTGGAGCTGGCGACCGGACTCGTCGGCATGGTCCTGCATGCCCTGGCGGACCCCCGCGTAGTAGCCCTGGGCGTCCATGTAGATGACGCCGATACGGCCGTCCTCACCAAGCCTTGCCGAACATCCGGCGACCACTGCCACGCACAGCGCCACAGCGATTGTGGCGAGGACGCGGCCGCGGACGGCCAACGATCGTCTGCCCATGGGGGACCTCCTTGACGTGAGGGCGCCTGTGCTCACCTGCACGGACGCCTCCTGCGATCAGAAGTGAGCATGTCACTGAGACCTAAGTAACGTCAAGAATAAATACTAATTAATTATTTAAATTCGGCTGGAGGGGCGGCCGGAGGCGCGCGGCTCGGACCGGAACCGCCTAGCGGTGCACCGCCCGTCGGCTACACGGGGTGCGCGCTGGACTCACCGGGACCACCGGATCGCTGTCGGTCGGGTGGCGCCACGGGATGCCGCCCCACAGGCAGCAGTCGGCCCCAAGCGTTCGGCGAACGCCTGGGGCCGAGGGAAGAGCGCGGGCGGGATCCCGGACGGGTGCACGACGCGGTCGGCCCCGGGTAGGGGATGTCCGGCCAGTTCAGGACCCATGCCCGAGGCCGCAGAACCGGACCGGAAGTACCGACAGGACAGTCACTGAGGGGGAACCATGAAGGTCTCGATGCGGGTCCTCCCGATTGACCTCAACAACGGTTAAGCCGCCAGGATGCCGCCCATGGACACGAAGGCGCACACGCACAGCAACGACATCGAAGCGATCACGCACGTGGTCGCCACCATCGAGCACGCCCAGAACAACGAGCTGGCCGAAGAGTTCATCGCCCTCTTCAGGGACGACGCGATATGGACGACGGGCGGTGGAAGGCGCCTCTTCGGGCGCGAAGCGATCGCGGAGCACACCCGGAGGGCACTGCCCGGAAGCATGGGATACGGGTCGTCGGTCACGCTCGAGCTGGAGCACGTCCTGTTCCTCCGGCCCGACGTCGCCGCGGTCAAGGCACGCCAGCTCTCTCGCACGCCCGACGGTTCCGACCTGAGCGCTCCGCTGTGGGTCATGACCAAGGAGGACGGGCGGTGGCTCCTGAGCGCCGCGCAGAACACCGCGGTCTTCGACGGCGAGGAGGCACCGCTAGGCCGCGCCGCCCCTCGCGGGGACTGATGGTTCTGCCCCTTACCCTGGCTGCTCTTCGCGCGGAGGGCCCCGGGACGGGGCAGTCATTCAGCGCGAGAGCAGGGACCGGACGCGGTCGCCGAAGGCGGCCAAGGCGGCACGCAGGCGGCGCGTCCGGGAGGCGGTGCGCAAGCCCGGGCTGACCGGGACCGGGGCAGGGCCGGCGAGCGGGGCGGTGACGGAGAGCCCGTTCGGGCCGCGGCGGACGCTGGGGCGTACGACCGGTGCGTCCAGGGGCAGCCGGTACAGGACCTCGTGGTCCACGGTGTGCACGAGCACGAGCTCGGCATCCTCGTGGCGGACCGCCACCTGCCGGGGGTCGACACCCAGCGCGAATTCAATGTCGATCACGAGGTTCCCCCCGCGCCGACCGGCGTCGACCCTGGCCACGGGATCGGCGGAGAGCTGGGCCCACAGGGCCTCGCCGAACCCCGGGGCGAACCCCGCACCGACACCGTCGAAGACCTCCGACACTCGCATGATCGCACCACTTCCCTCATCCTTGAGTTCTCTTGACTCAAGTTTATTGAACCTATGAGAGATAGCAAGGATGTGTGGTCGGCCCCACCCCCGGCCCGTCCCACCCCGCCGACACGGTCACCCTTCCAACCGCTCCCCCGTCACCGGGGAGAACACGTGCACCTGACCGGGACGGACGCGCAGGTGCACCACCTGCCCGCTGCGCGGGGCGCGGTCCGGCGTCACCCGGACCACCAGGTCGCTGTCGGCCGGGTGCCCCGGGATACCGCCGTACAGATAGCAGTCGGCCCCCAGATGCTCGACCAACCCGATCTCCATAGGGAAGCCGTCGGCCTCACCCACCAGGTCCACCGCCTCCGGACGGAACCCCAGCAGAACCGTCTTTGCGCCCTCCCCCGCCAGGCTGGCCCGCTGGTCACCGCCCAGCGGCAGGTCGACGCCGCCCACCCGTACCGCCTCGCCGGCCAGCGGGAACTCCCGGAGGTTCATCGAGGGCGAGCCCATGAACCCGGCGACGAAGGCGTTGGCCGGGCGCTCGTACAGGCCCATGGGGGTGTCGCACTGCTGCAGCACCCCGTCCTTGAGCACGGCCACCCGGTCACCCATCGTCATGGCCTCCACTTGGTCGTGGGTGACGTAGACGGTGGTGATCCCCAGACGCCGTTGGAGGTCGGCGATCTGGGTGCGGGTGGACACGCGGAGTTTGGCGTCCAGGTTGGACAGGGGCTCGTCCATGAGGAACACCCGCGGCTCGCGCACGATCGCGCGGCCCATCGCCACGCGTTGCCGCTGACCACCGGAGAGCGCCTTGGGCCTGCGGTTCAGCAGCTTCCCCAGGTCGAGGAGCTCGGCGGCCTCCTGGACGCGGCGCTCGCGCTCCGCCTTGCCGACCTTGGCCATCTCCAGGGCGAAAGCCATGTTCTGCGCCACCGACATGTGCGGGTAGAGCGCGTACGACTGGAAGACCATGGCGATGTCGCGGTCCATGGGGCTCTTGTCGGTGACCTCGGTACCGCCGATGCGGATACTCCCCGAATCCACCTCCTCCAGCCCCGCGAGCATGCGCAGGGACGTGGACTTGCCGCACCCGGACGGCCCGACCAGGACGAGGAACTCCCCGTCCTCGATCTCCAGGCTCAGCTCGTCCACGGCGGGGGCGTCCGCACCCGGATAGAAATGGGTGGCCTTCTCGAAACTGACCGTTGCCACGGTTCGTCCCTCCTCTAGAGCTGCGGGTTGACCTGGAGCTTGCGGCCGCGGCCGGCCCGGAACGCCTCGACCGCCGCACCGAAGCCGGCGAGTTCGAAGGAGTCGGTGACCATGGCGTCGGCGTCCACGACCCCCTTGGCCATGAGGTCCACGGCCCGCCCGTAGCTGTGCAGGACGGCCATGCTGCCCACGACGGTGATCTCGTCGTTGTAGATGCGGAACGGCGAGAAGGTGGCGGTGTCTTCGGCCGGGGCCACACCGAACACCTGGAAGGTGCCGCCCCGGGCGACCCGGGTGAGGCCGTCCTCGATCGCCGCGACCACCCCGGTGCAGTCGATGACCACCTCCCAGTCGTCGCGGTCCAGGCCGTCGGCCCCGGTGGCCACGGCGTCCGCGGCCAGGGTCGCGGCGACGGCCAGCCGGTCGGTGTTGGGGTCCACCACGGACACGCTGGCGGCCCCGGCTGACCGGGCCAGCTGGGACATGAGCAACCCCATGGTCCCCGCGCCGTAGACCAGGTAGTGCCCGCCCACGCGGCCGGGCAGCAGGTCGAAGCCGTGCACGGCGCAGGAGAGGGGTTCGATGAGCGCCCCGTGCTCGAAGGGCATGGCATCGGGCATCCGGTAGCAGGAGGCGGCGGGCACCGGCACGAACTCGGCGGCGGCGCCGGGCCGGGTGACGCCCACAGCGTTCCACCGCTCGCACAAGTTGCCGCGCCCCACCAGGCACTTGGCGCACGCGCCGCAGAACAGGGAGGGGTCGACCGCCACACGGTCGTCCACGGCCAGCCCGGTGACCTCGGCCCCGAGCGCCACCACGGTCCCGGCGAACTCGTGGCCGGGGACGATCGGGTACGGGGTGGGTGCGAACTCCCCGTCGATGATGTGCAGATCGGTCCCGCACACGCCGACGGCGGACGGGGCGACGACCACGTCCTTGGGCCCGGGTTTGGGGTCGTCCGCCTCCTGGACGGAGAAACGGCCGGGTTCACTGACGACGAGTGCGCGCATTACTTCACGGCTCCTAGGGAGAGGCCTCGGACCAGCCAGCGTTGGGCGGCCCATCCGGCGAGGATCACGGGCAGGGCCGCCATGGTGGAGGCGGCCGAGAGTCGGGCCCAGTACAGGCCCTCGCCGCTGATGAAGCCGACGAGGAAGACCGGGACGGTGGAAGCCTGGCTGGCGGTGAGGTTGACCGCGAAGAAGAACTCGTTCCAGGCGAAGATGAAGCAGATGAGGGCGGTGGCGGCCAGTCCGGGCGCGATCATCGGCAGGATGACCCGCCGCATCTCGGTGAACCGGTGCGCGCCGTCCATCCGGGCGGCCTCGAGGACCTCCTTGGGCAGCTCGACCAGGAACGAACGGATCATCCACACCGCGATCGGCAGGTTCATCGCCGTGTACACGAGCGTGAGCGTCCGCACGTCGTCCAGGGCACCCAGGTTCTGGGCGATGACGTACAGGGGCAGGATCATCGCGACCGGCGGCAGCAGCTTGGTGGACAGGAAGAAGAACAGCGAGTCCCGCCACTTGGGGATGCGCAGCAGGGACAGGGCGTAGGCGGCCGGCAGGCCCAGGACGACGGCCAGGACCGTGGAGAGCACGGAGGCCTGGAGGGAGTTCAGCAGGTAAGGGACGAAGTCGCGCCCGATGATCGCCGAGTACTGGTCCAGTGTCGGCAGGAAGAGGAACGTGGGCGGGCTGGTGGAAGCCTGCGACTCCTGTTTGAAGCCGGTGAGGAACATCCATAGCACCGGGAAGAAGAACACGAGCCCCACGAGCCAGGCGAGGATCCCCAGACCAGGGCGCGCGGGGCGGCGCCGGCGGCGGCGCGGTCGAGGGCTCGGGCCGGTGGCGGTCGCGGCGGGCCGCCCCGTCGGAGCTGCGGTCACGCGTGTCACGACTCCTCCTCGAACAGGCTGGAGACCACTCGCAGGGCGAACATGGCGATGATCAGCGTCGCGGCGACCACGATCACGCCCGCCGCCGCGGCCTCTCCGACGTCGAAGGCCCGGAAGGCCTGCAGGTAGATGAAGTAGGGCAGGTTGGTGGTCGACTGGCCCGGCCCGCCCTGCGTGATCATGAAGATCGCGTCGAAGGTCTGGACGATGTAGATGGTGCCGAGCAGGAGCGCCAGCTCCACGAAGCGGCGCAGGTGCGGGAAGGTGATCCGGCGGAAGACCGCGAAGGGCCCGGCCCCGTCGACCCGCGCCGCCTCCAGTACCTCCGGGGACTGGCTCTGCAGGCCCGCGAGCATGATGAGCATCATGAACGGGGTCCACTGCCAGGTCAGCACCATGACGATGGACAGCAGCGGGAAGTCGTTGACCCAGTCGGCCTGGACCCCGAACGGTGAGAGCACCCAGTTGATGAGGCCGTACACCGGGTGGTACATCGAGGTCTTCCACAGCAGGGCGGCGGCGACCGGCATGACCAGGAACGGTGTGATCATCAGGGTCCGGACGACCCCCCGGCCGAGGAAGGCCCGGTCGAGGAGCAGGGCCAGCGCCAGACCGAGAACCAGTGAGGCCAGGACGGCGCCGACGGTGAGCAGGACCGTGTTCGTGACGGCGTTGCGGAACAGCGGGTCGCCGAGGACACTGCCGTAGTTGGACCACCCGGCGAAGGCGTCGGTGCCGGGGCGCAGCAGGTTGCTGTCCTGGAAGCTGTAGTAGATCGTGAACAGGAACGGGATCTGCGTCATCGCGATGACGAACAGCAGTCCCGGTAGGAGCGGGCTGCGCCGGACCCACCGCTGGGCCCGGGTCAGGTCCCGTGGTCGGGGCCCGCGCCGCGCCGTGTCCGGCGCGCTCTGAGCGGTCATGGCTTCCTCGGTGGTACTCGAAGGTGGAGTGCTCGAAGGCGTGGAATGCGGTACCGGTGCCGGGCCCGGGCGCGGAACCCGGCACCGGTGGTTCCTCAGTCGCGGTAGCCGCCGGACTCGGCCGTCTCGTCCGCGTACTCCTGGGACTTGGCGAGCGCCTCCTCGACGGTCTGCTGGCCGGCGATGGCCGCGGAGATCTCCTGGGAGACCCGGGTGCCCAGGTCCTGGAACTCGGGGATGGACACGTACTGCACCCCGGTCCACGGCTGCGGGTGCACGCCGGGCTGCTCCACGTCGACGTTGTCGATGGCGTCGTAGGTGGGCATCGCGAAGGCCTCGGCCGCCTCCTGGTACTCGGGGATGCCGTAGGTGGAGACGCGGGCGCCGGGCGGGACGCGCTCCCAGCCCAGCTCCTCGCCGACGAGCTGGTGGTACTCCTTCGAGGTGGCCCAGGAGACGAACTCCCACGCGGCCTCGGGGTCTTCGGAGGTGGCGGGGATCGACAGCGCCCAGGCCCACAGCCAGCCCGCGTGATCGGTCTCCATGGTCGGCGCGGCGACGTAGCCGATCTCGCCGACGACGCTGCTGGACTCGGGGTCCTCCAGGCTGCCCCCGGCGACGGTGGAGTCGTAGAACATGGCGGCGTCGCCCTGCGCCATGGTGGTGAGGCACTCGGTGAAGCCGGCGTTGGGCGCGCCCGACTGACCGTGGTCGCGCACGATGTCGACGTAGGTCTCCACGGCCTCCTGCACCTCGGGCGAGTCCAGGTGCGCGGTCCAGTCCTCGTCGTACCACTGGCCGCCGTAGGTGAGGATCACGGAGTTGAGCGGGGCCAGGATCTCGCCCCAGCCGGGGACGCCGCGCAGGCAGATACCGGCGGTTTCATCGTCGTCGAGTTCGGCGGCGAACTCGGTGACGTCCTCCCAGGTCGGGTTCTCGGGCATCTCCAGGCCCGCCTCGTCGAACAGGTCCTGCCGGTACATGAGGAACGAGGACTCACCGTAGAAGGGCGCCCCGAACATCTCGTCCTCGTAGGACAGTGCCGACCGGACGGTGGGGATGATGTCGTCGATGTCGTAGGCATCGTCGGAGGCGAACTCGTCGAGGCTGAGGATCCAGTCGTTCTCCGCCCAGATCGGTACCTCGTAGGTGCCGACGGTGACGACGTCGTACTGGCCGCTCTGGGTGGCGATGTCCTGGGTGACGCGGTCGCGCAGCTGATTCTCGGGGAGGACCACGAACTCGACCGTGATGTCGGGGTGCTCGTCCTCGAACTCCTCCGCGAGGGCCTCGATGTCCTCCATCTGGGGGTTGGCGACCGTGGCGATGGTGACGACCCGGTCCTCGTCGGCGCCGGTGCCCCCGGCTCCCGCGCAGGCGGTCGCGATCAGGACCAGACCGGTGGCTGCTGCCGCCAGCGGAACCCCTCTGGCCGTAGTGGTGAACATGTCTTCCTCCTGGGGGGATTTCGCAGGGCCGGGACCGGGAGACGATGCGTCTGCGCACGCCCCCGGCCTCCCGCGGACACCTTTTGCTCATATGAGCGGACATCGATACACATGAGCGCCGTCCGGATCATTTAAGTTGTGACAGGTGTCACCGGTCAACCCGTGGTGCAATAATGGGCAATACTCCGCTCATATGAGCGAAACGTCTGGAGGGCGTAGATGAAGCACGCGTTCCGGCCAGCGGAACTGATCCGCGCCACCGCGGTGGCCCGCAGGTACTACCTCGCGGGGGACTCCAAGATCCGTATTGCCGAGGACTTCGGGATCAGCCGTTTCAAGGTCGCGCGCATCCTCGACGACGCCCGCGAAGCCGGGATCGTCCGCATAGAGATCGCCGAACCGACCGAGGTGGACACCGACCTCTCCCACCAACTGAGCACCGCCTACGGCCTCGAACAGGCGGTCGCGGTCGCCCACACCGGGGAAGGCGAGTCCCTGCACCGCAGCCTGGGACGCATCGCGGCCGAGTACCTCACCGAGATCGTCCAAGAGGACGACACCCTGGGCCTGGCCTGCTCCCGTACCCTCAACGCGATGACCCTCGCGCTGGGCGAACTCCCCCGGTGCACGGTCGTCCAGCTCACCGGCGTCCTGCCAGGCGGCGTGGAGGAGAACTCCGTCGAACTGGTCCGCCGCGTAGCCAGCCTCGCCCGCGGCCCCGCCTACCCCATCTACGCCCCGCTCGTGGTCTCCGACCCCGGCACCGCCCGCGCGCTGCGCGCCCAACCCCAGGTGGCCGACGCCATGCAGCACTACGGCGGACTCGACAAGGCCGTCGTCGCCATCGGCTCCTGGTCACCCACCCTGTCCCTGGTCCGCGACGCCCTCACCCCGGCGGAGGGCGAAGCCCTCGAACGCGAAGGAGTCCAGGCCGAGGTGTGTGCCCGCACTGTGGACGTGCACGGCGCCCCCATCGCCCCGGAACTCACGTCGCGGATCATCGCCATCACGCTGGAACAGCTCCGCGCCGTCCCCGAAGTCATCGCCGTGGCCGGCGGCGCGGGCAAGACCCGGGCCATCCACTCCGTCCTCAAGACCGGGGTGGTTTCCTCGCTGGTCACCGACACAAAGACGGCCCGAAACCTCATCGAGTCGGCGGGAACGTAATCTCGACGACAGCTTCGCCCCCTCACCCACACGGAGCAGACATGGCACTGGTTGCCGGAATCGACAGTTCGACGCAGTCCTGCAAGATCGTGGTCTGCGACGCCACGACCGGGAAGGTGGTGCGCGAGGGCCGCGCGCCGCACCCCGACGGCACCGAGACCGACCCGGCCCACTGGTGGTCGGCACTGACCACGGCCGCCTCCGGACTGCTCGACGACGTGTCGGCCGTCTCCGTGGCCGGGCAGCAGCACGGCATGGTCGTGATCGACGAGGACGGCGAGGTCGTCCGGCCCGCCCTCCTGTGGAACGACGCCCGCTCCGCCGGAGCCGCGCACGACCTCGTCACCGAGCTCGGCGGCCCAGGAGCCTGGGCGGAAGCGGTGGGCAACGTGCCCGTGGCCAGCCTCACCGTGACCAAGCTGCGCTGGCTCGCCGAACACGAACCCGACAACGCCGCGCGCGTGCGCGGAGTCATGCTCCCCCACGACTGGCTGACCTGGCGGCTGGGCGGCGCCCGCGGTGAGCCGACCACGGACCGGGGCGACGCCTCGGGCACCGGCTACTGGTCACCCGCAGACGGCGCCTACCGCACCGACCTGCTCGTCCGGGGCTTCGGCCGCGAAATCGACGTGCCGCGCGTGGCCGAACCGGCCGAGGCCGTGGGCCACACCCCCGAGGGCGCCGTGATCGCCCCGGGCACCGGAGACAACATGGGCGCCGCCCTGGGCCTGGGTCTGCGCCCCGGCGACGTCGTCGTCTCGCTCGGCACCAGCGGAACCGTGTTCGCCGCGCACGACCGGGCCACCCACGACCCCACCGGGACCATCTGCGGGTTCGCCGACGCGACCGGCCGCTTCCTGCCCCTGGCCTGCACCCTGAACGCCGCCCGCGTGCTCAGTGCCACCGCCGCGATGCTGGACACCGGACTGGCTGGCCTGGACGCGCTCGCCCTGCGCGCGGAGCCGGGTTCGGAAGGGCTCGTCCTCCTGCCCTACCTGGACGGGGAACGCACCCCCGAGCTTCCGGAGGCCACGGGGTCCCTGCACGGCATGCGCCGCGACAACATGCGGCCGGAGAACGTCGCCCGCGCGGCCGTGGAGGGCATGCTGTGCGGCCTGGCCGACGGCCTGTCCACCCTCGCCGAGCACGGTGTCCCGGTGGAGCGCGTCCTGTTGGTCGGCGGCGGGGCCCGGTCGGCCGCCGTGCGCGCCATCGCCCCCATCGTCCTGGGGGCGCCGGTCGTGGTTCCGCCCGTGGCCGAGTACGTGGCCATCGGCGCCGCCCGCCAAGCCGCCTGGACCCTCGCCGGAACCCCCGATCCCCCGGCCTGGACCCTGGGAACCCCCGAGGAGGAGTCCACCCACGCCACCGACGTGGGCACCCGGGTCCGCGAGCGCTACGCCGAGATCCGCCGCGCCGCCCACGGTCTCTGAACCGGTTCCCCGACCGCCGGTGGCGGGTGGAGGCGTATCCCCGCCACCCGCGCCGGCACCGGCGTCCGGGCCCCTGCGCTGGGCATTTTCCTACCCGCAGCCCTCCGAATTCAGACCCTCTTCACCCGCGCCCGGGCCAGTTGTGGAATTTCGTTCACAAAGACACGGAGGCCCCCGAGTTACCACCGAAACATAACGCGCTTACCTGCACTTATCACCTTCTTACATGGACTCCTGAAACGAGTTTCCGCCAGGCATGGACGCCCCATCGCACGACTCCTAGTATGCCTCCAGCGCCAGCCGGAAGATCCCCCGGAAATCTTCCGGCCAAATGGCGCAACAGGGAAAAGGAGTCCTCATGAAATCCAGACGTGCAGCGCTCTGGGTGGGAGTCGCGGCAGCCGCCGCGATCACCCTGCCGCTGACGACCGGCGCCATCTCCTCCGACCGGTCGACGTCGACCCCCATCGCGACCAACGTCGCCGAAGCCGTGCAGCAGCCCCCCGTCGACTTCCAGCTGCCGTTCGAGTGCGGGCAGGAATGGCGCCTGGACACCTGGGCGCACGCGCCCGCCCTGGACATGGTGCGCGAGCCGGACCAGCACGGCACCGAGGGGGCTCCCCTCCTCGCTGCGGCCGAGGGCACCGTCAACCTGGCCTTCTGGCATGACAACGCCGGGAACGTCGTGCAGATCGACCACGGTTCCGACTACTTCACCACCTACATCCACCTGGAGTCGATGGACGTCGACGTCGGGGACACCGTCTCTCAGGGCGAACGGATCGGGGCCGTAGGCAGGACCGGCGAGGGTGCCAACGACCACCCGCACCTGCACTTCGAGCTCGGCTTCGACGCCAACGGGGACGGGGAGGCCAGCTGGGGCACGGAAGACTCCGAGCGGGTCAATCCGTGGTTGGACGGTGAGGAGTACGGCCAGGGCGACAACCAGACCTGGCGCGACGTCGCCAGCGCCAACTGCTAGGCCCGGTGCTCTCAGTGTCGTTTCCCCGGAAAGGGCTCCGTTCGCCTGACTGTTCGCCTGACCGGTCCCCGTTCCCAATTCCGTTGTCTTAGAGCCTGGTGACAAGGGGGGCTTGGTTACCCTGCCCTTGGTGTGTACCGCTTTCCGCGCGGGTGGGGAGTCCGCGCGGTTGGGAGAGTCCGCGCGGGTGGGAGAGTCCGCGCGGGTGGGAGAGTCCGCGCAGGTGGGAGAGTCCGCGCAGGTGGGAGAGTCCGCGCAGGTGGGAGAGTCCGCGCAGGTGGGAGAGTCCGCGCGGGCTGGGGTTCCCTGCGGGTGCGAGGTTGCCCCGTTTCCTGCCGCTTGATGGTGGCCGTCTCCGCTGCGCGCCTCAAGGTCGTCGCCATCGAGCGCTTCGCGCGTCATTGGCGCTCCACCTTGACCCGCTTCACTGCGACGGCGGGTCGGCGGCAGTCAGGAAACGGGGGGCGTGTGGTCGGGGTGGCGACGGGACCGGCCTTCGGCCGGGAACTGTCCCCGGCCTTCGGCCGGGTCCGGCCGTGGCCGGCCGGATTCCTTCCCGTAGGTCTGGTTGCGTCGGCAGGCGCGTCGCAATCCAGTGACCGGTGGGCGACGAAGGACCCGATCAGGCCGGGCGGGTGGCTGGGCGCGTCCCACCGGTCTGGCGGCTCGGTGGTGGGTGGCCCATACGGGTGCGGGTGGTGCCGGTGAACCGGTCGGGTGTGGGTTCCAGGGCATCGAACCCCCCTGCTGGAGTCATTTTGGGCGCCGAGATTGCCTCCAGGGAGGGGGCTCACCGGCCCCGGGTGCTTCTGGGCGGGGGCTCGGCGCCCCGGGTGCCTCCACCGGGGGTAGCGGCTGCCCCCGGGGCAGCCCCGCTGTCCGAAACTGGCCCGGCGAAGATGACCGCTGCTTCCGAAACCGGTTCATCCCCGATGATCTTGCCCCCAGCTCCACCCTCGACGGCCGAGGGTGGAGCTGGGAGCAAGATCATCGTTGGAAAGAGGGCCCAGGCCTGACCGAAAGACCGGTGGGACGCGCCCAGCCACCCGCCCGGCCTGATCGGGTCCTTCGTCGCCGGCTGGTCACTGGATTGCGACGCGCTGGCCGATGAAGCCAGACGGACGGGCAGGAATCCGGCCGGCCACGGCCGGAGGGCCGGGGCACCCGGCCCGGCCGGGCGAAGCCCGGCCCACCGGGCCGCAGGCCCGGGCCCGAAGGGCCCCTTCAGGCCCCGACCACACGCCCCCGTTTCCTGACTGCCGCCGACCCGCCGTCGCAGCGAAGCGGGTCAAGGTGGAGCGCCTGCGATAGCGCGCCAGCGCTTCGACGGCGACGACCTTGAGGCGCGCAGCGGAGACGGCCACCATCAAGCGGCAGGAAACGGGGCAACCACCCGCACCAGACCACAGACCCAAACCCCAGCGAACCCCACACCCCCACGGGCAACGCCCACCGAGACAACCCCCGAGCCCTGAGCCCCGAACCCCGAGACAACGATGTTGGTCCCCGTTCCCGACCAGGTTGACCGAACCCGGACCGCACGTCTCCGCGCGGGCGCCACCCAACAACTGGGCGATTTCCATGCCACGATCGCCCCCACGGGGTCAGGATTCGGCCGGTCCGCGCCACTTCTTCTCGAGGAATGCGTCGATGTCGTAGGGCATGAGGTTGAGTGGCGGGCCCGGGGCGGGGCTGGAGTTCATCTCGCGGATCTTCTTGTTGAGGCCCTCCAGGAGCTCGCGCACCCGTTTCTCGGTCCTGGCCCCGCTGGCCTCCTCGAGGGTGTCCTCGGCCTCCTTGCGCAGCCGCAGGGTGGGCGGCAGCAGCGAGACGCTCTCGCTCTTGAGCTTCCGCTTGATCCACCAGTTCTCGTCGTAGGGCCGGTCGATGTCGGCGATCGGCTTGCCCTCGCCGGGGAGGTCGTCGAACTCCCCCCGTTCCCTGGCCTGCCGAATCTGGGTGTCGATCCACGACTCGAAACCCGTACCGGGTGGTTTGCGCTCTGTCATCGAACCGTCTCCTCGGGGTTCAGTCAGCGGACACGCACGGGAGGGGGCAAGGCCCTGTCTCCATGATGCACTGGGCCCCTCGGAATCCCGCGTGGCCCCCGGATCCGGGATCCGGCTCCTCTAGCGTGGAGGCGAAGCAACCCCACCCCTCGCGGGGACACACGGAACGGTGAGCATGCACGACACCCACCTGCGCCAGCTCGGCACCTCCGACCTGCAGGTCAGCCCGCTGAACCTGGGCGGCAACGTCTTCGGCTGGACGGCCGACGAGGACACCTCCTTCGCGATCCTGGACGCGTACCGGGAGAGCGGCGGCAACTTCATCGACACCGCCGACTCCTACTCGGCCTGGGTCGAGGGCCACACCGGCGGCGAGTCCGAGCGGGTCATCGGGCGCTGGCTGGCCTCGCGCGGGCACGGCGACACGGTCATCGCCACCAAGGTGAGCCAGCACCCGGACTTCAAGGGCCTGTCCGCCAGCAACGTCAAGGCCGCCGCCGAAGCCTCCCTGCAGCGGCTCGGCCTGGAGACCGTGGACCTCTACTACGCCCACTTCGACGACGCCGAAACTCCCATCACCGAGAGCGCCGAAGCCTTCTCCGGCCTGGTCGACGAGGGCAAGATCCGGTACGCGGGCCTGTCCAACCACAGCCCCGAGCGCATCCGCGAGTGGGTGTCGGCCTGCGACGAGAACGGCTGGCACCGCCCCGTGTGCGTACAGCCGCAGTACAACCTCGTCGAGCGCGGGACCGAGCGGGACCTGGTGCCGCTGGCCCGGGAAGAAGGCCTTGCCCTACTGCCCTACTTCGGGCTGGCCCGCGGCTTCCTCACCGGCAAATACCGACCGGGCAGCACCGCCGACAACAGCCCCCGCGCGGCGAAGGCCCGCGCTTACCTGGACCACCCGCGCGGTGAACGGGTGCTGGCCGCCCTGGACGCGATCGCCGCCGAGCGCTCGGCGGAGCTGTCCACGGTGGCACTGGCCTGGCTCGTAGCGCGCCCCGGTGTGGCCTCGGTGCTCTCCAGCGCCCGCGACCTGGACCAGCTCAAGGGCCTCCTGGCCCTGAACGAACTGCGGTTGAGCCCCGAGGAGACCGCCCGCTTGGACGGGGCCTCGGCCTGACCCCGTACTGATCGGCCCCGGCCGACGCGGGGCGAGCCGTGCGTGCTCACCCCGCGTCGGACAGCAGTTCCTTGACCAGCGCGCCGACCTGGTCGGTCTCGATGAGAAAACCGTCGTGGCCGTGCGGGGAGTCGATCACCCGGGCCGTGCCGGGAACCGGTAGGTGTCTGGCAATCTCCTCCTGTTGCGCGAGCGGGTACAGGTGGTCGCTGGTCACCCCGGCGACGATCGTCCTCTCCGGCATCGCGCCGAGCGCGGCCGCGGATCCACCGCGGCCACGACCGATATCGTGCCCGTTCATCGCCTCGGTGAGCACTGTGTAGCTGGCCGGGTCGAAGCGGCGGGCCAGCTTCCACGCATGGTGGTCGAGGTAGGACTCCACCGCGTACCGCACCTCGGCGGCTGGGTCCTCGCCTTCCTGCGCGGAACGGCCGAAGCGCGCGTCGAACTCCCCCGCGCCCCGGTAGGTGATGTGCGCGATCCGGCGCGCAACCCCCAAGCCGCTCACGGGCGCGCGCGAAGTGGAATGGTAGTCGCCGCCGAACCAGTCGGGGTCCGCTCGGATGGCGTGCAGCTGCGGTGCGGCCCAGGCAATCTGCCAGGCGGTTGTGGCCGCCGGACAGGCCAGGATGAGGGCCCGGCCGACCCGGTCGGGGAAGGTGAGCGCCCACTCCAGTGCCCGCATCCCACCCATGGACCCGCCGACCACCGCCGCCCAGGAACCTACTCCCAGCGTGTCGGCGAGCGCCTCCTCTGCCCGCACGGTGTCGCGCACGGTGATCCGGGGGAACCTGCTCCCCCACGGCCGCCTGTCTGGCGCGGGAGAGGACGGACCGGTGCTGCCCTGGCAACCGCCCAGGATGTTGGGGGCCACCACGCAGTAACGGTCGGTGTCCAGGGCCAGCCCGGGACCGATCAGCCCCTCCCACCAGCCGGGGCTGGGATGCCCCGGACCGGCCGGGCCGGTGAGGTGGGCGTCGCCGGTGAGGGCGTGCAGGACCAGGACCGCGTTGGTGGCGCCGGGGTTGAGCCGCCCCCAGGTCTGATAGGCCAGGCGCACGCCGGGCAGGTGTTCCCCGGACTCCAGTTCCACGGGCCGATCCAGGTGGACCCATAGGCGCTCGCCGACCGGGTCGCCCTCTCGCCAACCTCCGAAGGTCGGACCCAGGCCATGCCCGGGGCCCTGACCTGGGACGGAAGGGCGGTGACCGTCGGTCACTGGTGCTCCTTGGCCGCACGGAAGCCGAGCTCGAGGTCGGACCGGAGGTCGTCGACGTGTTCCAAGCCGACCGCTAGGCGGACCAGCCCCGGGGTGATTCCGGACGCGGCCTGCTCGTCGTCCGCGAGCTGGCTGTGGGTGGTGCTGGCCGGGTGCACGATGAGGCTGCGGACGTCGCCGATGTTGACGAGCTGGCTGAAGAGTTCGGTGCCGTCCACGAAGGCCCGACCGGCGTCCACCCCGCCGCGCAGCTCGAAGGAGAGGACGGCGCCCGCGCCCTTGGGCAGGTATTTCCGGGCCCGGTCGTAGGAAGGGCTGGAGGCCAGGCCCGCGTAGTGGACCCGCTCGACCTCGTCGCGGGACTCCAGCCACTCGGCCAGGGCCTGGGTGTTCTCGACGTGGCGTTCGATTCGCAGGGACAGCGTCTCGATGCCCTGGAGGATCAGGAACGAGTTGAACGGGGCGATGGCCGCACCGGTGTCGCGCAGCAGCTGAACCCTCAGTTTGGCGGCGTAGGCGCCCGGACCGAGCGCCTCCCAGTACTTGAGGCCGTGGTAACTGGCGTCGGGCTCGACGAAACCGGGGAAGCGGTCGCCGTGGGCCCCGAAGTCGAAGGTGCCCGCGTCGACGACTGCCCCGGCCACGGTGGTGCCGTGGCCGCCGAGGTACTTAGTGGCCGAGTGCACGACGATGTCGGCGCCGTGGTCGATGGGGCGCAGGAGGTAGGGGGTGGGCACGGTGTTGTCCACGATCAGCGGGACCCCGGCCCCGTGCGCGGTGTCAGCGACGGTGCGCACGTCCAGGACGTTGCCGCCGGGGTTGGCGAGGGTCTCGGCGAAATAGAGCTTGGTCTCCGGACGGGTGGCGGCCTTCCACGCCTCCGGGTCGTCCTGGTCCTCGACGAAGGACACCTGGATACCCAGCTTGGGCAGCGTGTGCTGGAAGAGGTTGTACGTGCCGCCGTAGAGCAGGGGGCTGGCGACCAGGTGGTCTCCGGCGCCGACCAGGTTGAGGATCGCGGCGGTGGTCGCGGCCGATCCGGAGGCGAAGGCGACCGAGCCGACCCCGCCCTCCAGAGCGGTCAGGCGCTGCTCGAACACGTCCTGAGTGGGGTTGCCGATACGCGTGTAGATGTTGCCGGGCTCGGCGAGGCTGAACAGGTCAGCACCGTGCTGGCTGTCCCGGAAGACGTACGAGGTCGTCTGGTAGATCGGCGTGGCCCGCGCGTTGGTGGTGGGGTCTGGCTCGGCCCCGGCGTGGATCTGCTGGGTCTCGAAGGACCAAGACTGCTCCGGGGTAGTGTCGGTGCTCAAGGAAGGCCTCCCACAGATAAATCAGACCGAAAAGGTAGGAAATACCTGCGAGGTTAACACCTTGCGACCGGGTCCGGCCAGCGGGTCAGCGAGAACGGTCAGAGCAAATCCGCGCTCACCCCCATGACGGGAAGGGCTGCGAACGGCGCGCCCTCAACGCCCCGCTATCCCGGCGGGGGCGGCGGACACACCCTCTTCCGCGGACAGTGCGTCGGGGCCGAGCGCCTGCCCGGCTTCAAACTCCCTCTCGAACCCGCTCTCCCCCAGGTCCGCGCGGATGCGCTCGGCGATCCGGTCCACGTCGCCGCGCTCGGCCTCCGGCAGCGGCGTCCCCACCGACTGCCGGGCCGCCGCGGCGGCGCCCAGCAGGCGCGCGGCGGCTCCGTTCCGGCCGCTGAGCGCCCGCGCCCCGGCGAGCCCTTCCAGCCCGAGGGCGACCGCGCGGGCGTCCCCGGTCCTCCGAGCCGCGGCGAGCCCCTCCGCGTGCGTCCGCAGCGCCTCCTCGGCATCACCCCGCAGCTCGGCGACGAAGCCGAGCTCGGCCAGGGCCAGAGCGGCCCCGGGCAGCCAGTCGACCCGCAGCGACCACGCGGCCATCTCCCGGACGAGCTCCTCTGCCTCGCCGAGGCGGCCCCTGCGCCGGGCGGTGAGCGCGAGCCCCATCTGGGCGTACTGCAGGTTGGCGATGTCGCCGTGCCCCCGGAGCAGTTCCAGTGCCCGGCCGTGCAAGTCGTCCGCGCGGTCGAAGTCACCCTCCAACAGGGCGATCCGGCCGAGCCCGGCCAGCGCCCCGGCGACCTCCACCCACAGCTCCAGCTTCTCGGCGGCGGCCAGGGCGGACTCGCGCAGGAGGGTGGCGTCGGCGTAGTCGCCGCGCGCCTCGGAGAGGACGGCCAAGGTGATCTGGGCGCTCATCCTCCCCCAGGCGTCGCCCGCCCCCTCGAACAGGTCGAGCGCCTCCTGCGCCTGCCGTTCGGAGAGGTCCAGCTCACCGCGGCCCAGTGCGTGTGAGGACTGGGCCACCAGGGCAGCGGCCAGCCCCCAGGTGTCGTCGCGCGCGCGGAAAGTCTCCAGGGCCTCTTGCACCAGATCCTCGCTGACGCTCTGGTCACCCCGGCTCTGGAGCACGAACCCGAGCATCCACGCCGCTCGCGCGCGTTCGAGGGGGATGTCCGCCGCAGCGGTGTCCTCCGGCCCGTCGGAATCCGCCAGCCCGTCGAAGGCACTGAGGGCGGCGCGCGCCCTCCCGACGTGGTCGTCCCGGGTACCGGTGAGGATCGTGAACACCACGACCACCGCCCCGGTCGTCACAGAAAGCACGGGCAGGTCGTCGGCGCCGGTGACGCCCTGGGCGCGGGTGAGGGCCCGGTAACCCTCCCAGTACCTGCCGCGCAGGTACCAGTACCAGGCCAGCGCTCCGGCCAGGCGCAGCGCTGGTTCGGCCGCACCACGGCGGACGGCGTCGTCGAGGGCGGCGTGCAGGTTCGCCCATTCGGCGTCCTGGCGCCACAGGCCCTGCCCTTGGTCGTCGCCGAAGAGGGTGGTCTGTGAGCGTTCGGCCAGGTCGGTGTAGTGGAGGGTGTGCCGGTACTGGAGGTCGTCGGCCTCACCGGCCTCGTGCAGGCGCTGGCAGGCGTACTCGGCGATGGACTCCAGTAGGTGGAAGCGGCGGCCGGTGCGCGGGTCGTCGGCGGCGACCACAAGCGAGCGGTCGACGAGCCTGACGAGCAGGTCGAGGATCTCCTCCGCGGCCAGCTGTTGCCCGGCGAAGCCTCCCCCGCCGGGGCTCTCTGTCCCCTCCGCGTCGGCTCCGGCCCCGTCGGAGCACACCGCCTCGGCGGTTTCGGCGGTCCAGCCCCCGGTGAACACGGACAGGCGCCGCAGTAGGACCCGCTCGTCCTTCTCCAGCAGGTCCCAGCTCCAGTCGATCATCGCGCGGAGGGTGCGCTGGCGCAGCGGCAGGTGGCGCTGTGCGGTCGCCAGGAGGCGGAAGCGGTCGTCCAGCCGTCTCAGGACACCGTCGACACCGAGCGTGCGCACGCGGGTGGCGGCGAGTTCGAGAGCGAGCGGGATGCCGTCCAGGCGCCGGGTGAGCAGGGCGATGTCGGCGGCGTTTTCGTCGGTGAGCTCGAAGCCGGGCGCGGAGGCGGCGGCACGGGCGACGAAGAGCTGGACCGCGCTCGAGTGGCGGACGTGTGCGGGTCCGGCGTCGGCGGGTGGTACCGGGAGCGGGTCGACGGCGTGGAGGACCTCCCCCCGCACACCGAGGGGTTCGCGGCTGGTGGCCAGGATCCGGAGCCGGGGTAGGCGGGAGAGGAGGGCCGTGACCAGGTCCGCCACCGGGGCGGTGACCTGCTCGCAGTTGTCGAGGACCAGGAGGGTCTCCTGGTCGGCCAGGACGTGCACCAGGATGTCGAGGGTCTCGCATGCGCTGTCGTCGCGGACGCCGAGAACGCGGGCGAGGGCCTCGGCGGGGTCGGGGACTCCCGGGGCCGATGCCGCTACGGGATCGCTTCCGGGCTGGTGGCGCTGGGTGGCGTACTCGACCATGTGGACGCCGTCGGCGAGGACCTCGTCGAGTTCGTGGGCCAGGGCAGTGGCCAGGCGCGTCTTGCCTACCCCGCCGAAGCCGGTGAGGGTGACCAGGCGTTCGGTGTCCAGGAGGGAACGGACCCCGCGCACCTCGTCCTCGCGGCCGAGGAGGCCGGTGAGGGGAAGGGGCAAGCGCGGCCGCGGCGGCCGTTCCTCCTCGCGAGCAGGGGCGGGTTCGGTCCCACAGCCGGACCCGTACCCGGGTGCGGGGGCAGGTTCCCTCAGGGGTTCCTGGCGCAGGATCCGGCCGTGCAGCTCCGCCACCTCGGCCCCGGGATCAACGCCCAGCTCCTCCCGCAGGCGTTCGGCGAGCGCGGTGTGCGCGGCCAGGGCATCGGCCTGGCGGCCGTCCTCGTACAGGGCGCGCATGTGGGCGGCGACCAGGCGTTCGCGCAGGGGGTGTGCCGTGACGAGTTCGCGCAGCACGTCGGCGACCTGCCGGTGCTCGCCGAGTTCCAGGCGTGCGAAGGCGTGTTCCTCCACCGCCGCCAGGCGTTCCTCCTCCAGGCGGGTGCGGGCGGGTTGGACGAACTCCTCGTCGGCGAGGTCGGCCAAGGCGGGGCCGCGCCACAGGTCGAGGGCTCCGGCGAGCAGTTCGGCCCGGGTGCGCGGATCGTCGGCGTCGCGGGCGGACCCCACCAGGGTGTGGAAGCGTCCGGCGTCCACGGCCTCGGACGGGACGTCGAGCAGGTATCCGGGTGAGCGGAACCGGATGAGCGCTTTGGCTCCGGGTTCTGCCTCCTCCAGCGCCCGGCGCAACGCCCACACCTTGCGCTGCAGGGCGCGTTCGGGGCTGCGCGGGTGTGCCTCGGCGCCCCACACGTCCTCGACCAAGCGGTCCACGGAGACGGGGCGGCCCCGGCTCAGGACGAGGTCGGCGAGCAGGGCGCGGACCTTGTGTTCGGGGACCGCGACGGAGGTGCCGCCGGGGGTCCAGGCGGCGACCGGGCCGAGCACACCGAAGCGCATGCCCTCACCGTACCGAGTGCGGGCACTGGGCGGGCCGAGTGCGGAGGACGGGCGGGGTGGGTGCGCACCGAGTGCGACACGAGTGTGTACCGAGTGCGGGTGGTCCGAGTCTGGGACCAGCACCGCAGAAGTACACCGCAAGAAGAGGAGTGATCCCCGTGAGCCGCAGCGCGAGCGACAGCAGCGCACCCGTCCGTCTGGCCCTGATCGTCGGCAGCACCCGCGAGGGCAGGTTCGGCCCGACCGTCGCACGCTGGTTCCTCCGGACGGCCCGCGAGTACCCGGGCGTCGAGGTGGAGGTGGTCGACCTCGCCGAGACCGAACTGCCGGACCGCATGGTGGAGGACTCTCCGCTGCCCGAGGCGGTCGAGGAGCTCTCGCCGCGGCTGGCCGCCGCCGACGGCTTCGTCGTGGTCACACCCGAGTACAACCGCAGCTTCCCGGCCCCGCTCAAGACCGCGATCGACTGGTTCCACGACGAGTGGGCCGCCAAGCCGGTCGGTTTCGTGTCCTACGGCGGGGTCTCCGGCGGCATGCACGCCGTCCAGCAGCTGCGGACGGTCTTCGCCGAGCTCCGGGCCACGTCGGTCCGCGACAACGTCTGCTTCCCCAACTTCTGGGACGGGTTCGACGCGGAGGGCGGCTGGCCCAAGGATGCCAAGGCCAGCGCCGAGGCGGCCAACGACATGCTCGACCAGCTCAGCTGGTGGGCGCGCGCCCTGCGCAACCACCGCGCGGCCGAGCCCGAGCACGCCTGATCCCGGCACTCCCCCCCATTGCCCGCCCCGAACCCGAGGGTCCGCCGACCCGAGCGAGGAAACCATGTCCACCACACAGGCACCGAATCCACCGCGCGCGGGACGCACCGCCTGGTTCGGTCTGGCGATCCTGACGCTGCCTATCTTCATGATGGCCAACGACGTCTCCGTCCTCTTCCTGGCGCTGCCCGCGATCGGCGCGGACCTGCAACCCTCGGCCACCCAGTCCCTGTGGATCCTGCACGTGGGCGAGCTGCTCGGCGCGGGCCTGGTGCTCACGATGGGGCGGCTGGGCGACCGGGTCGGGCGGCGGCGCCTGCTGCTGATCGGACTGACCGCCTACGCCGCAGCCTCCACAATGGCCGCGTTCTCGCCCAACCCCGAGACCCTCGTCGCGGCTCGGGCTCTGATCGGTGTGTCCGTGGCGGCCATCTCCCCGTCCACGCTGTCGCTGCTGCGGCAGATGTTCCCCGACCCCAAGCAGTTCTCCACGGCGGTGGCGCTCAACCTGAGCGCTTTCTCGGTCGGTATGGCGCTGGGTCCGCCGATCGGCGGACTGCTGCTGGAGTTCTTCTGGTGGGGTTCGCTGTTCCTCATCAACGTCCCGGTGGCCCTGCTGGCCTTGGTCACCCTGCCGTTCCTGCTGCCGGAGTTCCGTGATCCGGACGCGGGCCGCCCAGACGTGCTCAGTGTGCTGCTGTCCACGGTGGCACTGGTCGCGCTGGTCTACGGGCTGCAGGAGCTGGCCGCCCAAGGCGCGCGGCCCCTGCTGCTGGCCGCGGTGGTACTCGGTTCGGCACTGCTGTGGCTGTTCCTACGGCGCCAGCGGCGGTTGGACGACCCCCTGATGGATCTGGGCATGTTCACCCGGCGGGTGTTCGCGCTGGCGGTGTCCATGGGAATGCTGATGCTGCTGTTCACCGCCGGCACCGACCTGTTCCTGGTGCAGTACCTGCAGTCGGTCCTGGGGATCTCCCCGGGGCTGGTGGGGCTGTTGCTGACCATCCCCGCGGTGGCAGCGTTCGCGGCCACGATGGTCACCCCGGTGCTCATCCGGTTCCTGCCCACCGGCGCGGTGGTCGGCGGCGGAATGCTGCTCGGGGTAGTCGGCATGGTGACCATCGCGATGGCGTCGGGGACCGGCACGGTGTGGGCCCTGGTGCTCGGGACCACGGTGGTCTCGATCGGCGGCGGCCCGGTGATGACGCTCGGCAGCCAGCTGGCCATTTCCAGCGTGCCGATGGAGCGCGCCGGATCGGCCTCGGCAGTCAACGACGTGACCACGGGTATGGGCCAGACGCTGTCCCTGGCGCTGATGGGCAGCTTGGGGTTGGCGGTGTACCGGATCGGCCTGGGCGGTTCCCTGCCCGAGGGGGTGCCCGAGCAGACCGGCGAGGCCGCCGGGAACAGTATCGGCGCGGCGGTCGCGATCTCCGAGGACCTGGGCGGTTCCACCGGGGCCGCGCTGCGCGAGGCTGCCGGTACCGCCTTCGGGCAGGGGCTCCAGGTCACTGCCGGGGTCGGAGCGGCGCTGCTGTTCGCGGCGGCGGTCACCATGATGGTCCTGCTCCGGGGGCACCGGGCCGACCAGCCCCAGGACACGGGCGAGGCACCGCCGGAGCACACCGCGGGGCCGATGGGTTGAGGACTCCGGTCCCCGGGAAGCGGCTCCGGGAGCGGTGCCGGCGGCGGCACGGGTGGGACGGTCCTTCCGTGCCGCCCCCGCGTACGGGAAGGTTCTTGAGTGCGGGGAGGTTGGGGAGGAAGGTGTAGGGATCGGGGGACGCCCTATAATCCCCACACCCGCGGTCATGACCGACCGGCACACCGACATCCAGATACCGTCATCACGCCACTACTCAGGCCTGTCATCACACGGGGGACGACACCAGATGAGCACCGACTTTCCCGACGGCCCGGGCGGGGAGCCCGGCTCCTTCGACGAGTTCCTGGCGCGCTTCCTCAGCGGATCCCGCGGACCCGTCCGACGCGTCGACCTCTCCAAACTGATGAGCCCCGAAGCCCGGCAGGTCGCCGACGCCGCCGTCCGGCGCACCCTGGAGAGCGGCGGCAGCGACGTCGACGCGATCCACCTGCTCTGGTCGCTGCTGCGCTACCCGGCCGTCCGCGAACTCCTCGGACGCACCGACGGCGACCTCAAGCCGCTGGAGGACGTCGTCGACCAGGCGGTCTCCCAGGCTCCCCGCGCGGTGCGCGGCGGTTCGGCCCGGCTTACGCCCTCCGCCAAGCGCGCCTTCCTCGACGCCCTCCAGATCGCCCGCGCCACCGGCAGTTCCAGCATCACGCCCGAGCACCTGCTCTTCGCGCTGGCCGTCAACCCCGACGCGCCGGTGGGTCAGCTCCTGCGCGACTCCGGCATCACGCCGCAGGCCCTGCAGAAGGCGGCCGGTCCGGCGCCCGCCGGGGAGCAGAGCGAGCCGGAGCCGTCGAACACCCCGCAGCTGGACGAGTTCGGCACCGACATGACCGCGCTCGCCCGGGAGGGGCGCCTGGACCCGGTGGTCGGCCGTGAGGCGGAGGTGGAGCAGTGCATCGAGGTGCTGGCTCGGCGCCGCAAGAACAACCCGGTGCTCATCGGCGACCCCGGTGTGGGCAAGACCGCGATCGTGGAGGGTATCGCCCAGCGCATCTTCGACGACGACGTGCCCGAGACCCTGCGCGGCCGTCGGCTGGTCCAGCTGGACCTGTCCGGGGTCGTGGCGGGCACCCGTTACCGGGGTGACTTCGAGGAGCGGCTCAACGCGATCGTCGACGAGATCCGCGCGCACTCGGACCACCTGCTCATCTTCATCGACGAGATCCACACCTTGGTCGGGGCGGGCGCCTCCGAGGGGTCGACCAGCGCGGGCAACATGCTCAAGCCCGCGCTGGCCCGCGGGGAGCTGCACATCATCGGCGCGACCACCGTCGACGAGTACCGCAAGAACGTCGAGAAGGACGCCGCCCTCGAACGGCGGTTCCAGCCGATCCAGGTACCCGAGCCCTCCGTTGAGGACACCGTGGACATCCTGCGGGGGCTCCAGGACCGCTACGAGGCCCACCACCAGGTGCGCTTCAGCGACGAGAGCCTGGTCTCCGCGGCCGAGCTGTCCGACCGCTACGTCACCGACCGGTTCCTGCCGGACAAGGCGATCGACCTCGTCGACCAGGCCGGGGCGAGGGTCCGGCTGCGCCTGCGCTCGTCCAGCTCCGGGTTGCGCGAGCTGGAGACGAAGCTCAAGGGCCTGGAGGAGGAGAAGGAGAAGGCGGTCCAGGAGGAGGAGTACGAGAAAGCCTCCCGGCTGCGCGACGAGATCAACTCCGCCAAGGGCAGCGTGCACCAGGCGCGCGGTACCGGCTCGGCCGTTCCCGAGGTCGGCGCGGCCGACATCGCCGAAGTTGTCTCCCGCAGCACCGGGATCCCGGTCAAGCAGCTGACCCAGGAGGAGCGGGAGCGGCTGGTCAACCTGGAGGAGGTGCTGCACGACCGGGTGATCGGCCAGGACGAGGCGGTCACCGCCGTCTCCGAGGCCATCCGCCGCAACCGCGCCGGTCTCGGCGACCCCGACCGTCCGGTGGGCAGCTTCCTCTTCCTCGGGCCGACCGGTGTCGGCAAGACCGAGCTCGCGCGGGCGCTCGCGGAGTCGCTGTTCGGCTCCGAGGAGGCCATGGTCCGGATCGACATGAGCGAGTTCCAGGAGCGGCACACGGCGAGCCGCCTCACCGGTGCGCCTCCCGGCTTCGTGGGCTACGAGGAGGCCGGTCAGCTCACCGAGGCGGTCCGCCGGCACCCCTACTCCGTCATGCTGCTCGACGAGGTCGAGAAGGCCCACCCGGAGGTGTTCAACCTGCTGCTCCAGCTCCTGGACGACGGCAGGCTCACCGACGGCCAGGGCCGCACCGTGGACTTCCGGAACACGGTGATCATCATGACGAGCAACCTGGGTTCGGAGGCCCTCACCGGCGGCGGCCCCATGGGGTTCAGCGCCGACGGCGGCATGGACCCCGACACCGAACGCCGCGTGATGCGCAGGCTGCGCGAGGAGTTCCGCCCGGAGTTCCTCAACCGCATCGACGAGGTCATCGTCTTCCACCAGCTGGGTGAGGAGGAGATCGGCCAGATCACCCGCCTGATGCTGGAGCAGACCGAACAGCGCCTGAAGGCCCAGAACATCCAGGTGCGGTTCACCGACGAGGCCGTGAGGTGGCTGTCCCGGCGCGGCTACCAGCCGGAGTTCGGCGCGCGGCCGCTGGCCAGGACCATCCAGCGCAACGTGGGCAACCGGCTGTCGAGGATGGTGCTCGACAACCAGGTGGTCTCCGGGGACCACCTGGTGGTGGACGTGGACGGTGACGAGCAGCTGACCATCTCCACCGTGCCGTCGTACTGAACTGGAGGAACATACCGGCCCGCGGTCAAGGTGACGGGCTCGGAGGGGCACCCTCCGGGCCCGTCCCGTTGCGGCCGTTCGCGACTCGGGTGTCCCAGGGGTGGTCAGGCGTCCCGGGGATGGTCGCGGTCCTCTGAGGAGACGTAGTCACCGCGGACGAGCCCGATGGCGGGCGGGATCAGGGTCAAGGAGCCCAGCACCACGACCACCACCCCCAGGATCGGGAAGACCTCTCCCCGGACATGGTTGTAGAAAGCAACTCCCATCAGGATCAGGACCCCGGTGGAGCGCACGGCCAGCGTGGTGGCCAGACGTTTCCTGGTGGGTTTCGCGGGTTCGGAGGAAACCACTGCGCACGACCTCACTCCTGGGACGGCCAGGGGGCGCGCGTTTCGGGGACGGCAGGCCCATCCTGGCCCGGGCTTGCGGGACGGGTGCCCGGCAGCCGAGGGACTACCCGTGCGGCCCCGCGACGAAACGCGCGCGGTTGATCGGCCCGAACACGGACCGGTTGACCGACGCCACGGTACCGCCGCCCTGCCCGTAACAGCGGCACTAGCCTTCGCGCGCGAAACGGTTCCTGAGGTAGACCACCGTGTGGGGAAGCGCCATCACCAGAAAGAGGAACACGGCGAGGACGTAGGCGTAGCCGCTCCTTTCCTGGCCCGCGTATCCGAGCCCGATCGCCATCCCGGATACGAATACCGGCGGCACATAGCTCATGAGCACAAGACCGGGATTGACCATTTCCTCGGGGTTGTCCGGAGGCACTTCGAAGTAGTGCATGAAGGAGAACGGGCTGCTGGACACCAGCCACACGAACAAGGCGTACAACCGCGCCACAGTCCGCCCTCCTGAGGATCTGGGGATAGCCGGTCACGGCCCCCTACCCTTCCCGGCCGCCGACAACTCCTCGGCCATGAGGTCGGGGTAGCGTTGGCCGCACCCGAAGTGGCCCTCCTGGACGTACATGGCCACGCGCATGACGTCGGAGTTCCAGTCGTCGGCGAGCGCGTCCAGGGAGTCGTCGGTGAGGCATTCGTCGAGCCACAGGGGTCCGTGGCTTCTCATCCCGATCAGCTGGACCGGCTCTCTGCCGATGCGTCACGGCGTTCCGGACAGCCCTGAGGGGCACACCCCCGTCGGTGTGCCCCTCAAACCGCGACCCTCGCGGCGGCGTTCATCGGGCATTCAACAGTGCGGCGTCGAGCGGTTGGTTCAGGCCGTCGTCAGGCGGGCTCCGGCTCGGGTTCGGGTCCCGGTTCCGGCGGTGGCGGCTCCGGAACCGGCGTGGGATCCGGTGGGACCGGCTCTGGCGGCATCGGCGTGGGCGGGAACGGGTCCGGCGGCATCGGATCAGGTCGGCGCACGGTCGCGTCACTGCGGCGAGCACTCATGCGGGTTCCTCCTCTCCTGGAGATCCTTCTGTCCGTTTGGCCTTCTCTGTCCTTCTCCCTTCTCCCCCTGTCCTTCCCCCTGCCCATTCCGGCGCTTCCCTCTCCACAGCCCCGCGGTCGGGTCCCCGTCGGAGCTACGACCGCTTGCGGAGCCTGGGCAGGACCTCGGTGGCGTAGAACTCGAAGAACCCGTCCTGGTCGTCACCGACCTGGCAGACGTACACCTCGTCCGCCCCCGCCTCCAGGTAGGGGGCGACGGCGGCGACGTGCGCCTCGGGGTCGGGTCCGCAGGTGACCTGCTCCGCCACCATCTCCGGGGTGACCAGCGCGTCGGTGAGCTGCTCGAAATGGCGCGGCAGCGGCAGCAGCTGCACGGACTCGCCCGGCAGCGCCTCGGTGGGCCAGCGCTCGTGCACGGTCCGCACCGCCTCCTCCTCGGACGCCGCCCAGCACACCTTCAGGCCGCCCTGGACCGTCTTGCCCGCACCGCCCCCGGCACGGAAGTCCGCGACGGTCCCGGCGCTGGGCGCCACCTGGATGAGGCCGTCGGTCGCACGGGCCGCCAACGCGGTGGCCTTGGGGCCGAAGGCCGACATGTACACCTGCGGCGGCTCCTCGGGGAGCGTGTACAGGCGCGCGGTGTCGACGGTGTAGAACTCGCCCCGGTGGCTGACCAGCTTGCCGCCCCAGAGCTTGCGCATGACTTCCAGGGCCTCCTCCAGCATCGCGATGCGCCGTGCGGCGGGCGGCCAGGCATCGCCGAGGATGTGCTCGTTGAGCGCCTCGCCGGTGCCCACCCCGAGCCGGAAACCCCCGTTGGTCAGCAGCGCGGCGGTGGCCGCGGCCTGAGCGGTGATCGCCGGGTGGATGCGCGTGGTCGGGCAGGTCACCGCGGTGGTGACGGGCAGGGAGGTGGTCTGGCCGATCGCCCCGACCACCGACCACACGAACGAGGACTCGCCCTGGGCGCCCAGCCACGGGTGGTAGTGGTCGGAGATCCACAGGGCGTCGAAACCGGCCGCCTCCGCCGCCTTGGCCTGGCGCACCAGCTCCCGAGGGCCGTGTTCCTCGCTGGCGAGGAAGTATCCGAAGCGCGTCATTCTCCCGATTCCTCTCTGCCGCCGCGCGGTGCGCGCGGTTCAGGCCCGACCGGTTTCGGGCCCTTCGGTTCCCGGCGACGGCGCACCCTGGTTCATGCGGCGGCCCGCGCGTTCGTTGAGCACGGTGACCGTGTTGACCAGGCGCCCCACCCTGCTGTCGCCCGCTTCCGAGCCAGGACGTTCCTCCACGTGCTGGGGTGCGTCTGGCAGCAGCCAGGCGACCAGCCGCATGGCCTCCTGGGTGAGGCCCGGCGCGAGCCCGTGCGCGGCCATCCCGATACGGGTCACCGGCGAGATGATCAGGAAGCCGCGCCGCCTGGCAGTGGCGCGCACGATGCTCCGGGCGGCGTGTTCGGCGCTCACGGTCAGCAGCGGAAGCCCCGCGAGCAGCGCGAACCATGCGTACTCGCGTTCGGGGTCGCCGGTGAAGTCCACGCCGCGGTGCGACCCGGTGCGCATCAGGCCCGGCACGACGGTGGTGACCCGTACCCCGGTGCCCGCGGTCTCGGCGGCCATGCCCTCGGACAGGGCGGCCCAGGCGTGTTTGGCGGCGGAGTAGGGCAGCAGGTGCGGCACCGTGAGGTAGGCGCCGACGGAGGTGATGTTGACGATGGTCCCCCGGTGCTCGCGCAGCCGGTCCACGGCGGCACGGGAGAGGTGGTAGGGGCCCCAGAACATGATGTCCATGGCCTGTTCGAAGTGCTCGTCAGTGAGGGCCTCCTGCGGTCCGACCCGCATGATCCCGGCGCTGTTGACCACGGCGTCCAGGCGCCCGAAGCGCTTCACGGCCTCGTCGAGCAGAGTCTCGATCTGTTCGGGGTCGGTGACGTCGCAGACCACGCCGTGCGCCTCCACGCCCCTGCCGTTGAGCTCGGCGACCGCCCGGTCGAGGTTCTGCCTCCCCCGGGCGCAGACGACCACGGAGGCGCCGGAGGCCCCGAACTCGCGGGCCAGTTGGAGGCCGAGCCCGCGGGAGCTCCCGGTGATGAGGACGACCTTGCCGGACATGCGGCTGGCGCGGCGCCGTTCGGACAGCGCCGAGGCGCCGACGCCGAGTGCGGCTCCGGCCGCGCCCCAGGCGAGGAGTTCGAGGTTGCGCTTGTACGCGGGTACGGGTTCGGGCGCGGGCGCGTACCGGCGGCGGACCCGGGACCAGGCCCAGCGCGCCCCGACCAGTGCGAGGGGTGCCTTCCAGCCGGTCACCGGACGCCCCGTTCCGAAGTCGTGTGGGCGGCGGGCGCGTGTTTGGCCTGCGGCATGTGTTCCCCTGTTCATCTCTTCGCCGGATACGGCTTCGTCTGGTGAGGCATGTCGGATGTGGGTGCTCCGGTACCCGAGGTGCGTCAACGGAAAACGGCGCCTGGGAACTTGTGGGAAAACCCGGCACCCGCGTTGGGGTGGGGCGGTCGTCCGGGTGTTCGCCGCGGACGGCGCCCCGGCTCGGGCGGAGCGGCTCGGTCAGAGCGGGTCGGTCAGAGCGGGTCGGGCTCGGGTTCAGGGCCCATCGGGTTCGGGGCTGCTCACGGCACCAGGCCGTGGACCTGGGCGACCTGGTGCCCCCGATAGCCTTGGTACCGCAGCATCGCCACGGCTCCGGGAACCGGGGTCAGGCTGTAACCGCTCTCGTCCCGTTCCCCCAGTTCCCCGAGCTCGTCGTGCGGCACCTCCGCACGCTGGTCGGACAGACCGCTTTCCAGGTCGATTCGGCCGGTACTCCCGTCCCCGGCCGCCCCTTCCCCGAGGGGCGTGACGAGAACTGCGGCCGGTGGAGGATCTCCGGAGGTGAAGCCCCGAGGGGGGAGGTTGTCCGCGTACACGAGCGTGTTCGCGAGGACAGCCCCGGAGCCCACCTGATCGGTCGGCACGGAATCAGGGAGGGCGGTGGTGTCCAGCACGTCGCCGTCAGCGCCGGTGCGGTGCAGCAAGAGAGGCTCATCGGAGCCAGAGGGGTACCACTCGGGGATGAGCGCGCCCTGGCTGTCGGCGTGCCAGGCGAATACCCCGAGTTCGGACGCCAGGGACTCCAGGTCGTCGGCGTCCCGCCCGAGGGCGGCGCTGTCCGCCCCGGTACCGGTGTCAAGGACACGATCGCCGACCTTGACGAGCGGTTCGGCTCCGGGCCGGAGCGGCTCGCTCGGTTCCGGGACCGGAGGGTGGTCGCCGTCCCGGGCCTCCCAGTCACGCCGCCAGTTCTCCTGCCCCGTGGCAACGTCCAGGGCGACCACCGAGTTGGACTCGGTGCCCCCGCCCTCCTCGATCATCGACAGTACGTGGCGGTACCCGTCCGATGAGTGCGCTTCCAGCTCCTGGTCCGTGCACAGCTCACCGAGGATGACCTGGTCCTGGTGGAAAGCGGCACCCTCCGGCCCGAAGAGGCACCCGCGTTCCCCGTCCCAGCCGCTGGCAGGGCGCTCCCAGAGTTCCTCGCCCCCGGGGCCAACGGCGATCAGGTCCCCCTCGGTCCGGAACACGTAGGCGTCCACGGCGCTGATTTCCGGGCCGTGGGCTCCGTCCAGCAGCTCCTCGCCCAGGAACGGGCCCTCCTCGACGACCTCACCCGTGGCCGTGTCCAGGAGCCGACGGTGCAGCTCGCCTCCGTCGCCCGACTCCTCCGCTTCGACGACGACCGCGGCCAGGTCGTTCCGGCCGTCGACGACCCCCATGGCCCACTGGGGAGGGCGGACGGGGTACGGCGACCGGTGGGTCCACAGCTCCTCGCCGGTCTCCCCGTGCAGGCCCACCAAGCCGTCTTCCAGAACGACCACGGGGCCGTGGGTGCCCGCGTCCACCCGAACGGCGGCGGCGTCCAGCGGGGGCGCCCAGGTCCACCCCTCCACTGCGGCGTCGGTCGGAACCGGCGCCGGGTCGGCGGGGGCTTCAGCCAGGTAGTCGTGTTGGACCGAGTAGTGATCGGCCAAGGGCGTCACCGAAGCGGCGGCGAAGACCACGGTCAGCACCGGCTCCGAGGCCGGCCCGGATGCCCGACCAGGGCGCCCAGGTACAGCACGGTGCTGAGCGCGGTCAGGACGGCCGCCATCCACAGGCCGATCGCCCACTCCGACTCATCGAAGCCCTGCGGCAGGGAAGCCAGCGGAACGGACTCGTAGGGGGAGGCCGTAAGGACGAAGAAGACGGCGGCAGTGATCAGGGCGACCAGCTTGTACACGTGCGCGGCAGCCACCTGACCGTCCAGGCCACCGTCCTCGCGTCTGAGCCTCGACACCGCCAGGACCACGAACGCGAGCAAGAGGCCCACCACGAGCCACCACAGCGAGGCCACCTCCGCGTCCGCGTAGGCCCCCTCGTCGTCGTAGAAAGCCATCAGCACCCACACGGCAAAGGGCACCGTGGCGGCCGATACAGCGATTCCGGCCCGGCCGAGGGTCCCCGCCCACCACCGGAGGACATTCGCGCAGAAGGTCCGAGCTTTCTTCGACGGCTTCGTTCGCGGTGTTCCTGACGCTGGCATCGCTTCTGGCACGTGGGGGACGCATTCCGTTTCGAGCGCTCGTGGGTGCGGTTTGGACGGGGCGGTTCGGTGGGGCCAACGGTGGGATACACCGTGCGCGCGCGAAGTTCGCGAACACGCCGCGGTCGGCGGACCGGGCGGACTCACTCATCTAGGGGACCAGTTCTCAGGGCACCAGACCGTAGAGGGGAGCGAGCGGCTCGGTGTCCTCGATATGGGACACCACCGCACCGGGTACCGCGAGGAGGTGGTGGTCGGCCCTCTCCAGTTCGGGGTCCCTCCCCCGCACCCCTGAGCTCTCTTCGGCATCGAAGTCGATCACAAGCAGGTCCTCCTCGGTCACCTCACCTCCTGCGGGGGCCACCGTCACCGTTCGGAACCACTCATCCTCCGCGCTCGGGACCAGTTCCGGAGCGAACAGCGCGTCCTCCAGACCGGAACGGAACCGCGCCTCGCCGGAGAGCGCGTCCCCGGCCTCCGTGCGGTGAACTTCGCCGTCGCCGTCATAGCCGACCCACTGGCGAGGGTCCTCCTCGCTGCGGACGTCGAGAAACCCGGTCTCGGAGAAGACGCCAGCCTGGCGCTCGGCCGTCTCGTACAGAGAGACCATCGGGACGGTCATCTCATCCACGATGTCACCGGTTTCGGTGTCAAGGGTGATCACCTCCTTGTCACCGCCGGGCCGGGGTGTGTGGAGGAGGTGTACGTGCTCTCCCTCGCCCTCGATCACACTCGTCGCGACGCCCCGGGCGTACGGGAGCCGATAGGTCCAGAGCTCCTCCCCCGTGGCCCCGTCCAGGGCCACGAACCCGTCCGCATGCAACACGACCGGGCCCCAAGGCCCCAGGAGTACGTCCTCCACCGGGTCCTCGGGCTCCCAGGTCCAGCCCACCCGGGCCACGTCCCGGGGTACCGGCGCGGGCTCGCCCGGCATGTCGGCGACCGTGTGCTCCACCGTCAGCACGCGGGCCAGAACGGGGGTCAGTGCCGCGACCAGCACCACGGCCAGCACACCCGCACCAGCCCCGGCCAGTGCCCCTCGCCAGCGGCGTACCGGAAGCCCTCGGGCTCCCCCGATCAGCAGGATCAGTCCGAGCGCGATGGTAGTGACCCCGCCCCACACGTCCGTGGTCAGAATCGGTAGCGCGCCATGAAAGTCGACGGGGTCGCCGACCTTCAGGTGCCGGAGCGGGAATGCCTCCCAGACCATCCACAGCCCCCCGAGCGCCAGCGCTACCCGAAACACGGTCCGCCTGAAGCTGGGCCGGTCCTCGGGGCTGGCCCCGGAGCGGGCCCAGGAACCGGAGACCACGTCGACCACGGCCAGGACAGCGAGGAACGGCGACGTCAGAACCGCTCGGGAGAGTGCGTCCCCAGTTGCGTTATCCTCGCCGAGCCCGCCCAGATTGGCACCGACCAGGTACACACCACCGAGCAGTAGCACCGTCCCGGCCCCACCCAGTTCCGCCCTGAACCGTCCGCCCACGGACGCGCCTCCTTTCCCTGGAGCTTCCGGCCCACTGAGACGTGCCCGGAGGCGCAGCGGTTTCGTCGGTGGTCCGTGCGGTTCGGCGGGAAGCTCAAGGGGCAGCCGCGGCCCCCTTCTTCAGCACACTCGCGGCGCCTGCCAGCGCCCCTGTACGCAGCCAAGGCACCCACTGCCCCGGCCCCAACCCCCTCGGACCCGACCGCCCCGGCCAACCGCGAAACGCTCCTGGTTCGATTCCTGTCCGCCTTGGAATCCCCGCATGCCGACCCTTGACCTCAACCAATATTGAGCTCCTAGGTTGAGAGTCCGGACGGATGAGAGTCCGGAACGACCACGAGAGGAGTTCTCATGAGCGTGAGCTGGGCCTACCTGTACCTGCACCCCGGCACCGACCCGGCCGCCGACCGCACCGTGATCGACCGCGCAGGCCATCGGACCACCCTGGTTCCGGTCCCCGACACCGCTGTCGCACCGAAGACCGCCGCCGCCCTGGCCGAGGAAGGCGCCCAACTCATCGAACTCTGCGGCGGCTTCGGCCTGGAAGCGGCCGCCCAGGTGCGGGCGGCCGTCCCCGACGGCGTACCGGTCGGCCAGATGGTCTTCGCCTCCGACTCAGTCCGATCGGCCGCGGCCTTCAGCCAGGCCGCGTCTTCCTGACTAGACCCGGTCCGCGGGAAACCCGCCGGTCGCCACGGGACCCCACCGCTCGGGGGTGACGCGCACCAGTGCCTTGCCCTGGCGGCGCATCGCCTCCCGGTACTCGTCCCAGTCGGGGTGCTCTCCCGAGATCACCCGGAAGTACTCGACGAGGGGCTCGACGGCCTCCTCCCCGTCCCCGTCGAGCACCTCGGCCGTTCCGTCCACCTGTACCCAGGGCCCGTCGAAGTCGTCCGAGAGAACGACGACGCTCACCCGCGGATCCTTGCGGGCGTTACGGGTCTTCGCCCGCTCGGGGTACGTGGAGACCACGATGCGGCCCTCGGCGTCGACCCCGCACACCACCGGCGACGTCTGCGGGCCGTCGTCCGTCCGCCTGGTGGTCAGGAGTGCTTTGTGCCGGGGCCGGAGGAACTCCAGGAGCCCCTCCAGGTCGACCTTGGTGTTGGTAGCGATGTTGGGTGCCATGCGTCCGTTTCCTCAGGAGGTGGTGCAGAAGGGCCGCCAGGCTATCGGCGCCCCGGCCCGGGAAGGAAGCGAAACCACCGCCCGTGCCGGGACCGGCATGCTGGCGGACCGGTGGTGCTTTCGATGGCCGAACAGGGGTGACTAGGCTCACGGGAGACCGCGAATGCAGCGAGCAAGGGAGCACGCATGCCTGAGATCGCCGACCGCTACGGGCGCCTGGCCGATGAGTTCACCAAAGCTGTTGCCGCTGTTCCCCCGGACCGCTGGCAGAGCCCGTCACCGTGTGCGGGCTGGACCGCACTCGACGTGGTACGGCACGTCGTCGACTCCCACGTCATGCAGCTGGGATTGGCCGACCGGGAACCGGGCGCGAGGCCCTCGGTCGACGAGGACCCGCTCGGATCCGTGCGGGCCGTGAAAGCGGCGGTGCACGCCGACCTGGACGACTCCGAGCGGGCCGCCGCGACTGTCGAGGGTCCGGCCGGTCAGACCGTATTCGAGCAGTCGATCGACACCTTCCTGAACTTTGACCTCGTCATCCACCGGTGGGACCTGGCCTGGGCCGCCGGACTCGACGAGCGGATCGCCACCGGCGACGTGCGCTGGGCGGCCGGTGTGGCGGAGTCCTTCGGCGATTTCATCCGCGCCGACGGGGTCTGCGGCCCGGAGCTGACTCCCCCGCCCGGAGCCGACGAGCAGACCAGGATGCTCGCTTACGTGGGGCGGCAGTCCTGGTAGCGACTGCCCTGGCGGCCAAGCGGCCGCTACTAACCTTCGATGACTACCGCTACGTGTTTGCTCTGCTGAGCTCGGAGAGACCATCCCCGCGAGGGTGGGGAGCAGTAGAGGCACTGGGCCGCTGAGGTGATCCCCTGGGGGCCATCCCCACGTGCGTGGGGAGCAGAAGGTTTCGAAGGCGAACCCTTGCTCGGAGTCGGGGCCATCCCCACGAGGGTGGGAAGCAGATTCCTTGAACTGGGAATTTACCAGCAACAAGCACTCGTTTCTGCAGCTTCTTGAAAGCAGTCCCGCACCCGACGACTCACCTCCCTCCAAACCCCGAACCGCCTCCGCTCCCCCGGCGCCTGGAAGGCCACTGCAAGCCCGGCGGCAGGTTCGGCCAGGACTACGCCCTTGCTGGCAAGCGGAGCAGGCCTTCAGACGCTCAGCCGGTGGCAATCAAGGAAGGCCACACCTGCACCCGCAAGATAGTGCGGTCAACCCAGTCCGGTTTCCAGAAGCACCGGTCGGGTAGTATCAATAACGATACTGTCTGTCCATGGCCAGTCTTGAGAAGATCCTCGCGAGGATGCGGCGCCAACCGACCTCCGTCAGGTTCGCGGACCTGGTGAAGGTGTGTGATCACTACTTCGGGGAGCCGCGCAGACGGGGAACCTCTCATCGGGTCTACCGGATGCCTTGGCCGGGAGACCCACGGGTCAACATTCAGAATGACCACGGGCAGGCCAAGGCCTACCAGGTGCGACAGGTGCTCGCCGCGATCGCGCAGCTGAAGGAGGAGCGGTGAACCGATCGGAACACTTCGCCTACCGGGTCCGGTGGTCAGCCGAGGACGAGGCCTATGTGGGGACGGTCGCGGAGTTCCCGTCCCTCTCCTGGGTTGCCCCGGTGAGCACCGATGCGTTCACCGGAATCAGGGAGCTCGCCGCGGACACCGTCGACGACATGCTGGCCTCGGACGAGCAGCCACCCGCACCTATCGCGGAGCGGGACTACTCGGGCAAGTTCCAGGTCCGGGTCCCACCGGAGCTGCACAGACAACTGGCCATCGAGGCGGCGGAACAGAATGTGTCATTGAACCGGCTCGCCACCCTTCGCCTGGCCTTGTGCGCGGGCCCGACCCATTTCTCCAGCCGGGGTTGAAAGCTCACCCTGGACGGAGGCAGTGCCAGGGGTCCTGAGATACGTCGAGCGGCACAATAGAGATGGTGCCCAAACACCCCACCGGAATAATGCCCGCGGACTCGGGGCATCGGGACCGCACCGCGCAGGGGCAGGGCGCCGGGGTCGGACCGTCCCCGCGGGCGCGGGGAGCAACTTCTCTACCTGGGTAATTACCGGTGGCAAGGGATGGTTTTTTCCGACTTCTCAGAAGTCGGACACCGGCAACCCCCTATGCGGGCGTTTCCTTATGCCCTTCACAGGCCTACTCTATTGGCTGACCTGCGGAAAAGGCCACCCCCGGGTGGATCGGGAATGGCCTTTCCGATTAATCTCCGGCCGCGTCCAGCAGAACATCGACCAGGCGCTCGGCCGCGTCCGGCCTGCCGTGGGAGCGGGCCTGCTCGGCGATGGACTCGCGCTTGGCGGAGTCGTCTAGCAGGGGCTCGACCGCCGCTTGCAGGTTCTGCGGGGTGACCTCCTCCAGGAGTGCGACGGCCGCACCGGATTCCTGCAGGTGGCGGGCGTTGTGTGCCTGCTCGTTGCCCGCGGAGGACGCCAGGGGGATGAACACCGCGGCCTTGCCGAGGGCGGTGAGTTCGGCGATGGTTCCGGCGCCGCTGCGGGAGATCACGACGTCGGCGAGGGCCAGCACGTCGGGGAGCTCGGGGCCGACGAAGGCGGTGAGGTGGTAGCGCTCGGCCAACCCCAGCGGCAGGTTTCGGGCACTCTCCTGTAGCCCTTCGAGGTTGGCCGATCCGCACTGGTGCACGACGTTGGCCCTCGCGAGGAGCCAGGGCAGAATCCCCGCGACGTTGTCGTTGATCTGCGCCGATCCCTGGGCACCGCCGGTGATGTAGACGGTGGGCAGCTTCGGGTCGTGCCCCTCGAAGCCGAGGCCCTTGGCGGCCAGGTGGGGCTGTCCGGTGAGGACCTCCGGGCGGACCGGGTTTCCGGTCACCACGGCGTCGTCCTGGGCGGACTCCGGCAGCAGTTCCACGGAGGACTCCGCGGACACGGCGATCTGGGCACCGGCCCGGGCGAGGACCTTGTTGGCCAGGCCGAGGCGGACCGTCTGCTCGTGGACCACGAGCGGGCGTCGGCACATCCGGGCGGCGAGGCCGACGGGCACGGCGACGTAGCCGCCGGTGGCCAGGACCACGTCCGGGGTGAAGTCGGAGACGAGCCTGCGGGCCTGCATGACGCCGCGGGGGACGTTGGCCATGTCCTTGACGTTGGCCGGGGATACGAGCTTGATCGGGTTCTTGGACCGGCGGATCTTTCCGGTTGCCACGTCGGCGAAGTCGATGTCGTTGGCGGTGGCGACCCGCTCTTCGAGGCTGCTCTCCGCACCCACCCACAGCACCTCCAAGGTGTTGCCGGTCGACTCCAACCGGGCTCGCAGTGCGTTGACTGCGGTCAGTGCGGGGTAGGTGTGGCCGCCCGTCCCCCCTCCGGTCACGATCAGGCGCAGGTCCCGGGGCGAGCGGTCGTCGGTGGTGTTCACGCGTGTCCCATCTGGCAGCCCGCGGATGGTCCGCGGACGGGAGAAACGGTCAGGATGAGGGCCAGCGACTGGCGGGGGGAATCATGGCCCAAGAGCACGGTAGCCGCGTTCAGGAGCCCTTGGCACCAGCGCTCGGGGCGAACCGGGGCAATTCCCCGACCGATCCCCTGGTCACACGGCTGCGTTGTGGCCCAGGGCCCGAAGGAGTGTGGTGCGCCGCGCCCGGTGGACCTCTTCCTCGGACAGCGCTCCTTCCCCGCTCTCGACCACCGTGGCGTGACCGATCGCGATGACGGCCGCGACCAGCCAGTCGACCGGCAGCCCGTCATCGAACTCCCCGCTGCGCTGACCGCGCCCGATCACCCGCCTGAGCCGGTCGGCGGTCGGCCCGTGGCGAACGGCGTCGGCCCGTGCTCCCTCGCCCGATGACTCCCCTACCCCCGCCCCCGCGGCCCCGTCGGCCTTCGTTCCGGCCCAGTGCATCAGGTTCGGGTACCGTCCGGCGGTCCTCGCGGCGGCGTCGACCAGCCGCAGCAGCGCGTCGGCGGCGGGCCCGGAGTCGAGGTCGGCGGCGTCCATCGCGGCCACGGCCTCCTCGGTGACGCGGTCAAGGGCCGCCGACAGGAGCTTGGCTCGGGAGGGGAAGTGGGCGTAGACGGTCTGCCTGGCCACCCCGGCCTCGGCCGCGACGGCGTCCATCTTGGCGTGGGGCCTGTCGTTGAGCAGTCGGATCGCGGCGTCGAGGATCGCGGACCGGCTGCGCCGTGCGTCGGCTCGGCGGCTCGGGGTCGAGGATGAGGACATCTCTTACACCTTGTCAAAGTTAAGCGGAGCACATATCTTACATCTTGTCAGAGTTATGTGTTCGCACGCGCCCTGAGGGGCCAGGAGGCAGGAGGCACTATGAGCCCGTACAACGCGACCGATCCCGGGCAGTTCATCGTCGATTTCTTCGGCGGGCTCGAGCACGCGGTCACCGACACGGAGGAGGAGCTCGGCACGATCGTCGACCGGTTCCACACACCGGACATGGTGCAGTACGCCGACGGGCACCGGATGGACCGGGCCAAGCTCATCGAACACCTGCGCCCCGTACGGAAGAAGAAGCCCAGGTCCCGGCTGGAGGTACACGAGGCCACCGCCGACGGCGACCTGCTCGCCGCCCGCTACACCATGCACGTGGTGCGGGGCAGGCGCTCGTTCTCGATCGACGTGCACTACTTCGGGAGGTTCGCCCCCGACGGCCGCCTGCGCGAGGCCCACCAGCTCACCCGCATGGAGAGGAACCCCGCGGGGGCAAGGGACAACGGCAACGAGAACGCTGAGGTGCCGGCATGACCGAGCGAACCTACACCGTGGCCGGTATGGCCTGCGCGCACTGCGAGAGCTTCGTGACCGAGGAGTTGGAGGGCGTCACCGGAGTCACCGCGGTCGCCGTGGACGTGGAGCGGGGGCGGGTGACCGTGACCAGCGAGCGGGCGCTGGAGCTCGCCGAGGTCCGCGCCGCGGTCGAGGAGGCCGGTTACGAGCTCGCCGCCCAGGACCACTGAGCGCCCCCGCCGAACCGGCCGTCCGGCAGCCTTGCCTGACCGCCTACTCCCGGGGGTCTCCATAGGCCGCCAGGAAGATCCGGACGCTCTCCGCGGCGTTGGCGCGGAGCTCCTCGGGAGCGGGGATGGCGCGGTCTCCGAGGAGCATGACCCGGTTGACGGGTTCGGACATCACCAGCCAGTTGAAGCGGGAGGCCGCTTGGCGGGGGTCGGAGACCGCGAGGTGTCCTGAGGAGGAGAGCGCTTCGAAGACCCGGGTGAGGTTGTCGATGGCCCGCCCGGGGCCGTGGTGGTAGAGGGCCTGGGCGAGTTCGGGGAAGCGGGGCACCTCGCCGATGACCAGGCGGCGCACCCGCATCAGGCGCGAGGTGAGCACCACGGTGAGCTGGCGGTGGGCGTAGTCGGTGAGGTAGGCAGCGATGTCCTCTTCGGCGGTGGGCGCGGGGTGTACGTGGACGAGGTCGCCGGCCCCGGTCGTCATGTGTGTGACGATCTCGACGAACAGGCTCTCCTTGCTGCCGAAGTGCTTGTACACGGTCTGCTTGGACACCCCGGAGCGCGCCGCGATCTCGTCCATACTGGTGCCCAGGTAGCTGTCCCGGAGGAAGACGTCCTCAGCCGCCTCCAGGATCGTGCGCCTCTTGCGCTCGGAGCGGCTCTCCACCGGTTGGTCCACCATGTGCTCCTCGTTCCCGGTTGACTCTTGGGTACTGTACCGTCTAGTTTTCAACCATGGGAGTACTGGACGGTCCAGTTTGATTCCATGAGGTTTCCGGAGGCGGCCATGCACCTTCAGTTCGCCGAACTCCCCGTGTCCGACCAGGACCGGGCGAAGACCTTCTACACCGAGAAGCTCGGCTGCCGCGTGGTCGCCGACGCACCCATGGGCGACGACGGATGGCGGTGGATCGAGCTCGGGTTCGAGGGCGCCGACACCGCGCTGCACTTCGTCCCCCGAGCGGACGAGAAGCCCTCCCCCGGCCCCGTGCTGGTGCTGGTCGAGGACGACGTCCGGGGCACCGTCGAGGCCCTGCGCGCGAAGGGCGTGGAGATCGTCACCGAACCCGAGGAGGCCTCCTACATGCCGGGGGTCACCGTGGCTGAGTTCCGTGACAGCGAGGGCAACCGCATGGTCCTCAGCGAGAGGTTGGGGTAACCGCCATGGCAGCAGGCACAGCCGACGAACGCTCCCTGCGAGTGCCCGGCGCCCGCATCCACCACGAGGTCCGGGGTTCGGGCCCGCTCCTGCTCCTGATCCCCGGCGGGCCGCAGGACGCCGGGGTCCTGGCCGACTTGGGCCGGCGCCTGGCCGACCGGTACACCACCGTGGCCTACGACCCCCGGGGCAACTCGCGCAGCGTCCCGGACACAGTCCCCGATAACCGGGCCCCTGAGACCCAAGGGGACCCGAGGCTCGACGCGCACGCCGACGACGCCGCACGCCTCATCCGCGCTCTCGGCGGCGGCCCCGCGTACGTCTTCGGCACCAGCGGCGGCGCCCAGATCGCGCTCGCGCTGGCCGCCCAGAGCCCCGATCTGGTGCGCACGGTCGTGGCCCACGAGCCCCCGTGCGTGATGCTCCTCGACGACCCGTCCGAGGCCCTCGCCCGCGACCGGGAGGTCCACGAGACCTACCTGCGGGAGGGCGTGGAGGCCGGAATGGCCCTCTTCTTCGGCGTCGCCGGCATGGACGGCCCCGACGGGGGCTACCCGGGCTCCGACGGGCCCGGGTCCGGCACGGGTGTGGACGACGCTCACCCGGAGATGAGCGAGGAGGACGCCGCGACCTTCGAGCGGGTCAGCGGGAACTTCGCGTACTTCCTCGCCCACGGCCTGCTGCCGCTCTCGCTGTACCGCCCGGACACGGCCGCCCTGCGGCGGAACGGGACCCGGGTGAGGGTTGCCCTCGGTGAGGGATCGGCCGGCCAGGACATCCACGCCATGGGGTCGGCTCTGGCCCGGGACCTGGGGATCGATCCGGTCTCCTTCCCCGGGGACCATCTGGGATACGAGGCCGCACCCGAGGCCTTCACCGCAGCCCTGCGCCGCGTGCTCGCCGACGGCTGAGCCTCCCGGCCTCGACCCCTCACTTCGAAGCCGTCGCGGCGGACGGGGCCGTGACGCGCCGGTCGAAGTCGACGCGGTAGTCGTTCATCCACGCTTGGCTGCCGAATCGGGCGATCATCGCGAACACCGCCCGCAGCACGAGGTCGCGCAGGAACAGTGCCGCCGGGTGCGCCGAACCCGCCTTCTGGTTGCCGCGCCTGCGGCCCTCCGCGGCCACGCGCTCCACCCGGTCGCGGCGCCCCCGTTCGTAGGCGGCGAAAGCCTCCTCGACCGTGGTCAGGTCCCGCAGACAGGCGGCCAGGACGAGGGCGTCCTCCGCCGCCAGGGAAGCGCCCTGCCCGCTGGAGTTGGACACGGCGTGCGCGGCGTCGCCCAGCAGCGCCACCCGGCCCCGGCTCCAGCGGGGCAGGGACGCCAAGTCGTAGGTGCCCATGGGCCGGAAGCGTTCGGGGCCGGCGGCCTTCAGGATGGTGGTGACGTCCGGGAGGTCGTCGGCGAACAGCGCCAAAGCGTGTTCCTTCCATGCCTCGTCGCCGCGGGCGGCGATCTCTTCACGGGTCAGTTCGGTGTGCCCGAGGTTGGCGAACCAGAACACCTCCCCCGACGGCGCGGTCTGGTACCCGAAGAACGCCCGCCTGCCGAAGACCATCCGCGTGGTCGCCTCCGGGGTGGGCGCGATCCCGTCGGCCCGGACGTACCCGCCGATCCCCAGGAGCCCCGTGTAGGAGGGGCTCGGGGCGTCGGGATCCATGGTGCGCCGCACGAGCGAATGGATGCCGTCCGCGCCGAGGAGCACATCGCCCTCGGCCGTGGTGCCGTCGGCGAACTCGGCGACCACGCCGTTGGCGGTCTCGGTGTAGCCGGTGAAGCGCTTGCCGTACTCGATCCGGATGCCTTGGGCCTGGGCGGCTTCGGCCAAGGCCCGTTGTAGGGCGCCGCGGTTGACGGTGACGGTGCGCAGTTCGGCCGGCCCCTCGTCGGAGCCGTAGGGCAGGGCGCCGAGGCGCCGTCCGGCCCCGTTGACGAACTCGATGCGGGTGGTGGGGAAGGCCGCCGCGTCCCGCGCCGCTTCGAGCATGCCGACGGTGCGCAGGGCGGCCAGGCCGTTGGGGGCCAGGGTCAGGAACGCGCCGATGTCGTCCCCGGGCCCGGCGTGGGCCTCGTAGACGACTGCCTCGAGCCCGGCCCGGCGCAGCGCCGCCGCGGCGACCGGTCCGCCGATACCGCCCCCGATGATGAGTGCCTTCATCGCTGGTCCCTCTCCACTCTCGCTTATAGTCATATTATGACTATACGGAATGGCTATCCTGACAACCCCCGGCGAACGGCCTTAGGCAACGAACGAGTGGAGGCGAACGGGTGGCACATCGGACGCAGCGGCGCTCCCCCCTGGCGGTGCAACTCCTCCTGCTCCTGGCTGAGGAACCGATGCACGCCTACCGGATGCAACAACTGATCAAGGCCCGGCACAAGGACCGGATCGTCAACATCGCGCAGCGCAACAGCGTCTACCAGACCCTGGAGCGGCTGTACCGCGCCGAACTCATCGATGTCGCCGACCGGGTGCGCGCACCGGGACGCCCCGAGCGGACCGTCTACCGGATCACCGAGGACGGGCACGGCACCCTGGACGGATGGCTCCGGGACATGTTCACCACACCCGCCCGCGAGTTCCCCGAGTTCCCCGTGGCACTGGGCGCGCTACCGCACCTCACCCCGGAACGGGCGGCCGAGTACCTGGAAGCCCGGGCACAGGAGTTGCGGGACCGGCTGCGGCAGGCCGAAACCGACGCCGAACGGGCCGCGGAGATGGGGCTGCCCCGGCTGTTCACGGTGGAGGAGGACTACCAGCGCGCGGTCACCGAAACCGAGCTGCGCTGGGTGAACGGCCTCGTGGACGACCTGCGGGCGGGCCGCCTGTCCTGGGACCGGGAGTGGCTGGACGCGGTGTCCGCGCGTTTGGGCCCCGCCGACCCCGATCAACCCGCCGCCCCCGATCGGGAGGCCGCCAGCCATCAGGGTGACCGGTAGACACGGCTGCACCAGGCTTCTACGTCGGAGTTCCGGTGTCGGCGGGCTCGATCGAGAGGGAGTGTCGGAACACGTTCCGGGGGTCCCAGCGGGCCTTGACGCGTCGCAGCTCCGGGTAGTTGTCCTTGTAGTACAGGTCGTGCCACGGCACCCCGGAGGTGTTCCAGCCCGGGTCGGCGTAGTCGGTGTCCGGGTGGTTGACGAACGTCCCGTCCGCGCCGGTACCGGGCGCGGGCACACCGCCGGTCCCGGCGAACACCTCCTGGAACAGCGACCTCGCCCAGTCCAGGTGCCGTTGGTCGTCCTCGGGCTCTCCCCAGGCGACGATGGCCCACACCCGCAGCGGCGAGTCCCGCTGGGCGGAGGCCGTCGCGTCCTCCGCCACCGTGTTGACCCGACCGCCGTAGGTGTCCAGGGCGACCGTGCTGAAGTACGCGTCGGGCGCGTCTTCGGTGAGGTGGCGGTACACCGCGGCGGTCTGACGGTCGTCGAACCCGCGGCGGAGGAAGGCGTCCTTGATCTTGAGGCGCCCGATCTCGCCGTCCTGGCTCCTGAGCGCGAACCCCAGCCAGGTCAGCCGCTCCGTCTCGACCGCGGGCGCGGCGGCGACGCCGGCGCCGATGTCGTCGATGAACCTGCGCACCAGGTGTTCGTCGCCGGCCTCCGGGGACAGGTACTGGCCGTCGATCTGGACCGACCCGAACGAGCGCGCGTGCAGGTAGAGCGTGGCGAAGAGCGCGGCGTAGGGGGAGTCGGCACCGCTGTGGCGCTCGCACCAGTCCCCGAAGTTGCGCACGAGCCGCGCGAACGACGGCTGGTCGAGCTCGGACCAGTCCCAGGTCACGGTGAAGGAGTCCACCGCCTGGGGCGCTGCCGGGAGCAGCCGGGCCGGGTCAGCGCCGGTGGCCTCAGGTGAGCGCAGCCAGTAGCGGGTGACGATGCCGAAGTTGCCGCCGCCACCGCCGGTGTGCGCCCACCACAGGTCGCGGTTCGGGTCGTCGGCCGCCCGCGTCGCGATGACGGGCCGGGCGCGGCCGGAGGCGTCCACCACGACGACCTCGACCGCGTGCAGGTGGTCGGAGGCCAGCCCGTGCAGGCGGCACAGAAAGCCGTAGCCCCCGCCCAGGATGTGGCCGCCCGCGCCGACCTCGGGGCTCTCCCCTGCCGGGACGACCACACCCCAGCCGATGTACAGGGCCCGGTACACGTCGCCGAGCCTGGCGCCGGCCTCCACCGAGAAGGCCTCCATAGCCGGGTCGAAGGAGACGTCGTTCATCAGGGCCGTGTCGATGACGACCCGGACGTCCGGGTCGTCGACGAACCCTTCGAAGCAGTGGCCGCCGCTGCGGACCACCAGCCGCGCGTCCTCGTCCACGGCCTGCTGCACCGCCGCGACCACGTCGTCGGTGGAACGCACCGGGTGGATCCGGTCCGGCGTGCCGGTGAAGCGCCGGTTGCCGCCGGCGCGGGTGGTCAGGTACCGGTAGCGCGGATCCGAGGGGCCGACCGGCTCCGGCCCGGGGTCCGACCCGGTTTCGGCCGTGCCGATGCCGCCACCGGACCCGCTGCCTTCGGCTCCGCTTCGCCCTCCGATGAGATGGTTCCCCATCTGCCGGTCCCCCGCTTCCCCGTCCCCGTTCGCACCGTCCGGGCCCGCGGGGGTCCGGCGGCAGCCGGTCCACCCCTGCTACGGGCACGTGGGCATCAACGTACGGCCGGGGATCCCGGCGGTGTCAAGGACGGCCGTTCTCTTGCGCCGAGGCGGAATAAGTCCGGGACGCGGAGCGCTGAATTACCGCTTCGGTGTGCGGTTCAGGGCGTCGGGGAGGCCGAACAGCGGGAACAGGGTGGTGTCGAAGAAGACCGTGCAGTGGCTGACACCCCCGGGGGACATCTCCAGCACGTGGATACCGAAGGCCCGGTGCATGCCGTCCTCCGCGCGCAGGTACATGCCGAAGGCGGGCTGGCCGTTGGCGGAGGCCGGCTCCATGGCCAGGTCGCCCGGGCCCTCGGCCGGGCAGTGCGAGGCGATGAGGCGGGCGATGTGCCCGGCGCCGCGCACCCAGGTGGCGAACGGCGGCATCTCGAAGGACGCCTCGGCGGTGAAGAGCTCGGTGAGCGCGGAGATGTCGTAGTTCTCGAAGGCGGAGACGTAGCGGGTGAGGGTCTCGCGCTGGTCGGATCGCGGTTCGGGGACGGTTTCCTCGTCCGGGGTGACCCGGTCGAGCTGGGCGCGGGCGCGTTGGAGCAGGCTGTTCACGGCCGGGACCGAGGTTCCCAGGGTCTGGGCGACCTCGGCGGCACTGAAGCGGAGCACGTCGCGCAGGATCAGCACGGCGCGCTGGCGCGGCTGGAGGTACTGGAGGGAGGCGACCAGCGCGAGCCGCACGCTCTCGCGGGTGGTCACCACCGTCCCTGGGTCGTTGGCGCTCTCCCCCACACCCCCGAGGGCGTCCGGCATCGGTTCGAGCCAGGGCAGCTCGGGACGGTCGGCGAGTGCGCCCTCGGGCGCGTCGGTGGGGCCGCCCAGCCCGGTGGGAAGGGGGCGGCGGCCGCGCTTCTCCAGGGCGGTGAGGCAGGCTGTGGTGGCGATCCGGTGGAGCCAGGTGCGCAGGCTGGAGCGGCCCTCGAAACGGCCGTAGCCCTTCCAGGCGCGCAGGTAGGTCTCCTGGACCAGGTCCTCGGCGTCGTGCGCCGAACCGAGCATGCGGTAGCAGTGCGCGTACAGCTCCCTGCGGTAGGGGGCCACGAGCCGTTCGAAGTCCTGGTCGGTCGTCTCCGCCACGTGTTCCGTCACGAGCGTCACGGTACGCCTCCCCTACGACAGAACCCACTGATCGGGCTGAACCTTTGCCAACACTTCGCCCGGGCGGGCCGCAGCGGTCAGGCGGCCCGCCCAAGCACGTGTCAGGAGGCGGCGGCCCCGCCGCTCTCCATGGCGGCGAGGTGCTCCTCGCTCAACTGGATGATCTGGACGTAGTTGCCGTCGGGGTCCTGGGCCGTGGCGAAGTAGCTTCCGTCGCGGTCCTCCAGCGGTGCCACCCACGCGGTGCCGACCTCGTCCATGCGGGCGGCCACGGCGCGGGCGTCGCCCACGTCGAAGTTGAGGATGGCGCGGGTGGGGTCCGCGGCCTTGGGGCCGACGTCGTCGCGCCGGTCGATCATCAGGTAGAAGGTGCCGAACCGGAGGACACGGTAGTGGTCCACGGTGTCGTTCCCGGCGGGGTCGAGTACGGCGGCGTACCAGTCGCGCAGGCGGTCGGGGTCGGTGCTGGCGAGCAGCATGCTGTCGAGTACGGGGCGCTTCATCGTGTCCTCCCGGTGGGATCGGTGCCGTGGTCCTTCGCCCGTACCGACCCGGCCGGTCCGGGGAACTCATCGCGCTCCGGCTGTTCGTCCAAGGGAGCCTCGCCCGCGGCCTCCTCCGGGACCCCGCCCGGGGCATCCCCTGTGGCCTCCGATCCGGCCTCCCGCGCACCGCGCAGCAGGACCAGCGCGAGTACGCCGAAGACGACCATCCCGGTGACGCCGAACCCGGCGGTGACGTTGAGCCCGACGGTGAAGGCCTCGCGGGCCGACTCCAGCAGCCCCGCGGCCTGGGCCGGCGGCAGCTCCTCCGCGGCGGTGACCGCCCCGGCCAGGGTCTGGCCCGCGGCCCCGTCCGCGACCCCCTCGGGCACGTCGACCAGGTTCCGGTAGACGGCGGCGGCAAGGCTGCCGAGCAGGGCCACCCCGATCGCGATGCCGAACTCACCGCTGGTCTCGGACATGGACGCGGCCGAACCGGCCTTCTCCTTGGGGGCGGAACCGACGACGATGTCGGCGATCAGGGCCGCACCCGGGCCCAGTCCCACAGAGGTGAGGAGCAGGCCCAGCACCACCGGAACTGTTCCGCCGTCGGCGGGCACGAACACCAGGAGCGCGAATCCGGCGGCGCTCACGAACATCCCGCCGCCGATCACGTTGGCCCGGCCGATCCGCTGGGCCAGGGGCGCACCGCACATGGTGCTGACGATCATCGCCAGCGCCGGGGGCACCAACCAGAGCCCGGCGACCAGCGGGGAGTTGCCCGCGACCAGCTGCAGGTACTGGCTGAGCAGGAGGAACATGCCGCCCATGGCGACCGCCCCGGCCATCATGGTCGCCAGGGCCGCTCCGAAGGAGCGTTCGCGGAACAGGCGCAGGTCCAAGAGGGGGTCGGGCAGGCGCAGCTGCCGGCGTACGAACCACACCCCCATGGCGGCGCCGAACAGCACCGCACCGAGCGCCGCCGTCCCCGACCCGCCTTCGGCTGCGGTCTTGAGCCCGTACACCACGGGCAGGATCGCGGCCAGCGACAGCGCGACGCTGAACAGGTCCAGGCGGCCCGCGTCCGGGTCGCGGTACTCGGGCAGGAGCAGGGGCGCGCACACCAGGAGCAGCAGCATCACCGGGACGCCGAGGAGGAACACCGACCCCCACCAGAACCACTGGAGGAGTACGCCGCCCACCACGGGGCCGATGGCGGTGCCGCCCATGAAGCAGCTGGTCCACACGGAGATCGCGACCGCGCGCTGGGCGGGCTGGCGGAACATGTTGCTGATCAGCGCCAGGGTGGAGGGCATGAGGGTGGCCCCGGCGACGCCCATGAGGGTCCGGGTGGCGATGAGCATCTCGGCGCTGGTGGAGAAGGCCGCGGCCACGGACGCCAGCCCGAACGCGGTGGCGCCGACCATCAGGAGCCTGCGGCGGCCGATCCGGTCTCCGAGGGTGCCCATGGTGATGAGGAACCCGGCGATCATGAAGCCGTACACGTCCATGATCCAGAGGGTCTGGGCGCCGGTGGGCTGGAGGTCGGCGGCCAGGTGCGGCAGCGCCAGATAGAGCACGCTCATGTCCAAGGACAGCAGCAGCGTGGGCAGGGCGAGCACGCCGAGCCCGAGCCATTCCCGCCCGGTCGCTCGTGCGGGGGCGCCGGGGGTGGGCCGCGCGGGCCCCGGTCTCGTGGTGTCCATGCGGGTCGTTCCTTCTCTCCCGGTCCGTTTCGGTCACGTGTACGGACCATCGGGGAGAGCGGAACTCATCGGGCGGGCACCGTTTTCCTCCGGGGCGCGAACGAGCGGAGCGCGTATGCGCACTTCGCCACCGCGGGTGTGGGCGATGCCGCTGGCCGGCCGGTCAGGCGCGGAGGGCCTCCAGTGCCTGGTCGGCGGTGAGTGTGCCCATGGTGCCGATTTCCAGGTTCGCCAGCGCCGCCTGGTGCGCTGCCTCGTCGGCCGCGGTCACGCAGTCCTTGACCACGTAGACGAAGTAGCCGAGGTCGGTGGCTTGGCGTGCGGTCTGTTCGACGGTCAGGTTGGTGGCCACCCCGGTCAGCAGGAGGGTGTCGATGCCGTTCCGGTCCAACCACTGCGCCAGGTCGTTTCCGGCGATTCCGGAGACCTTCTGGTTGTCCACCACCCGGTCGGCGCCTGTGCGCGCAGGCATCTCCGGAATGATCTCCGTTCCCGGAGCGTCGGGGCGGAACGCGTCCTGGGCCTCGGCCACAGCCGCGATGAGCCCGGTGTTGCGGACCAAGGCGCCTTCGTCCTCGGGGACGGTGAAGCGGGTGTAGACGATCGGCACCCCCGCCTCCTGTGCGGCCCGGTGGAACCGCGCGGCCCGTCCCACCACGCCGCTGGCGGCCACGGGGCCGCTGAGCATGTCGGCGAAGAAGCCTTCGGGTTTGATGACGTTGACGACCCAGTGCAGCCCCAGGACCGCCGTACGCGAGGGCTCGATGCTCATACCCCGACCCTCGCACACGGGGCCGTCGGGTGTCAGTCCCCTGTCGGCCAGGGCACTGCCGGTCAGGTGGTCGGCTCCGATGGCCGGCGGCCCGTGGGCGTACTTTCGAACGGCCGGGGTGACGGCGGGGGAACACGCGTCACACGTGTCAGAATGTCGCCGAGTGACCGATTCCTGCCCGCCGCTTCCCACCAGCCACGAGGGACCAGCCATGACCTACGTCGCCGCTCCGACGCGTTACGACACCATGCCCTACCGCCGTTGCGGCCGCAGCGGCCTGCGCCTGCCCGCCCTGTCCCTGGGGCTGTGGCACAACTTCGGCGGAGACCGGGGGTTGGACGTGCAGCGCGACATCCTGCTGCGCGCCTTCGACCTGGGTGTGGTCCACTTCGACCTGGCCAACAACTACGGTCCCCCGCCCGGGTCCGCGGAGGAGAACTTCGGCCGGGTGGTCGCCTCCGACCTGCGGCGGTACCGGGACGAGTTCGTCGTCTCCACCAAGGCGGGGCACCTGATGTGGCCGGGTCCGTACGGCGAGTGGGGCTCGCGCAAGGGCCTGCTGGGCAGTCTGGACCAGAGCCTGGGCCGCATGGGCCTGGACTACGTGGACATCTTCTACTCGCACCGGCCCGACCCGGACACGCCCTTGGAGGAGACCATGGGCGCTCTGGACACGGCGGTGCGGCAGGGCAAGGCGCTGTACGCGGGCGTGTCCAACTACGCGCCGGAGCAGACCCTGGAGGCGGCCCGGATCCTGCGTGAGCTCGGCACACCGATGCTCATCCACCAGCCCTCGTACTCGATGTTCAACCGGTGGGTGGAGGAGGGACTGCTGGACGTCCTCGACGAAGTGGGGGCGGGTTCGATCGCCTACTCGCCGCTGGCGCAGGGGCTGCTGACCGACCGGTACCTGCACGGTGTCCCTGAGGGCTCCCGCGCGGCCGGTGCGAGCCCGTTCCTGAGCGCTGAGGGGATCACCGACACCGTGCTGGAGCGGGTGCGCGAACTGAACGCGATCGCAGGGAAGCGCGGCCAGACCCTGGCGCAGATGGCCCTGGCCTGGGTGCTGCGCGGCGGCCGGGTGACCTCCGCCGTGGTGGGGGCGAGCAGCGTGGCCCAGTTGGAGAACAGCGTGGCGGCCGTCGGGAACCTGGACTTCTCCGAGGAGGAGCTCGCCGGGATCGACCGGTACGCACCCGTGGACTGATGTCTGGGGGTGCCCGCCCGGTCCCGGCGGGCGCCCCGGCCCGGTTTCGCCGCGGTCCCCGCGGCCGCGCTCCGGCAGCTTTTCCCGTGGCGCGGGCTCACTCCTGGATGACGCCGACGATGTTGCCCGCGGGGTCGGTGAACCAGGCGACGAAGGGTTTTCCGTCGCGCACAACCCCCTTCTTGTCGTGGTCGAAGCCCGCGTAGCGGAGCATGGTGATCCCTCGTGCGACGAGCCCGTCCACCGCGGCGTCGATGTCGTCGACGGTGATGTTGAGGACGGTGAACACGGCGGGCTCGTGGTCGGGCTTCGGGTACACGAGGATGCCCCGGTCGTTGCCGAGGTCGATCTCCAGCAGACCGTGTTCCTCCATGCCCGGCACGTCCTTGACGTCCAGGCCGAGGGTGCCGGTGTAGAAGGCCCGGGCGGCCTCGGTGTCGGGGACCGCGAAGGACCCGAAGGCCCTGGTGGTGTCGAACATGGCGTCCTCCGTTGCCGGTCGGTGCGGCGGGTGTGCCGCGCTCACCCCGTACCGACCTCGGCCTGGTCGGGAAATCATCGCGCGGACGAGGGGAAACGGGTCAACCGATCCGGACGGATCCGTGCACACCTCTTGGGCGACTGGCGCGACCGGCGGGTGTTAACTTCGCGTGTTCAGCGAGGCACGTTTCGTGCCCCGCCCTCGGTGCCTCGACCGGGGCGCCGTGCCGCACGCGAGGGAGACCGCACATGCGCGCAGTCGTGTTCGAGAACTACGGGGAGTTCCCTTCCCTCACCGACGTGGCCAAGCCCGAGCCGGGCCCCGGAGAGGTCCTGCTCCGGGTCGCGGGGGCGGGCGCCTGCCACTCCGACATCAGCGTCTACCGGGTGTTCGAGGAGGGGCAGCCGGGGGCGCAGAAACCGCCGTTCGTCCTGGGGCACGAGAACGCCGGCTGGGTCGAGGCGCTCGGCCCCGGTGTGAGTGACCGCGTCCGGGTCGGCGCCGCCTACATGGTGTACGGGCCGATCGGCTGCCAGCACTGCCGCAAGTGCGCCGAAGGACTCGAGACCTACTGCGAGAACGCCGCGACCATGCCCTACCTGGCGGTGGGACTGGGCCGCGACGGCGGTATGGCCGAGTACATGACCGTGCCCGCGCGCCACCTCATACCGCTGGACGACGCCGACCCGGTGGCCGCCGCGCCCTTGGCCGATGCCGGACTGACCCCCTACCACGCGGTCAAGCAGGCGCTGCCCCACCTGAACAGCGGCGGCCGGTACGCGCTGGTGATCGGCCTGGGCGGGCTCGGGCAGATCGGGGTGCAGATCCTGCGGGCGCTGAGCGGGGCGACGGTGATCGCCACCGACGTCAAGGAGGAGGCCCGCGCCCGCGCGGAGGCCAACGGCGCCGTCACGGTGGATGCCGGGGAGCAGCAGGCGGAGCGGATCCGGGAGCTCACCGGCGGCCGGGGCGTGGACGCGGCCTTCGACTTCGTGGGCGTGGGACCGACCGTGTCGACGGCGGCGTCCAGCGCGGCCCAGGGCGGCCGGGTGAGCATCGTCGGTATCGCGGGCGGCACCCACGAGTTCTCGTTCTTCACCAACCCGTACGAGTCCTACGTGACCAACACCTACTGGGGTTCGGTGCCCGAGCTGTGGGAGGTGGTGGACATGTACAAGGCGGGGCAGATCCGCCCGGAGATCGAGCGCTTCGGCATGGAGGACGCCTTGGAGGCGTACCGGAAGCTGGAGGCGGGCGAGGTCAACGGCCGGGCGGTCGTGGTCCCCAACGAGCGCTGAGGACCGCGGACGTGGCGTGATCGCGTCAAGCCCTGTTCTCAGGCCGTCCGGTCGGCCCGTTCGCGGGCGTGGTGCCGGGCGGCCTTCGCGCGATTGCCGCAGCCCGACATGGAGCACCAGCGGCGGGTGCCGTTCTTCGACGTGTCGAAGAAGTACAGGACGCAAGGGAGGTTGGCGCAGCCGCGGATGCGGTCGGGGCGTTCGCGCAGGTCCAGGAAGTCTGCGGCGGCGGTCCAGGCGGGCCCCCAGGCCGGGGTGTCGAACTCGACGGTGCTGGCGGGATCGCCTTCGTCGAGGTGGCGGACGACCCTGCCGTGCACCAGGGCCGCGTTGAGGTCGGCGGTGGCCACGCGGTCCCGGGGATCGTCCACCAAGCGTGCGAGGGCGCCCCTGACGCCCACGAGGTGGTCGAGGGCATCGGGGTCAGCCTGGAACCGGGGGGCGAGGCCGCTCTCGTCGAACCACTGGGCCAGGCCGTCGAGGGAGTCGAGCAGATCGTAGTGGGCTTCGCCCTCCAGCCAACGGGTGTTGACCAGGTCGATGGAGACCGGCTCGTTCAGGAGCGGGCGCCGTCGAGGTGCCTCCCCCGGCATCGGTTCCCCTCTCGATGTCACTCCCCGGCCTGCGTGCAGGGACTGGCGGGAGCTTATCAAGTCCACCACCTAACCTTTGAAAGTTATTTCAGTGGCTGACCGGTGGGAGTGACCGCTGCGTCCGAAACCACTTGACCCCAAGCCGTCGAGGGTGGAGCTGGGAGCAAGATCAACTTCGAGAAGAGGGCCCAGGCCTGACCGAAAGCCCGGTGGGACGCGCCCGGCCACCCGCCCGGCCTGATCGGGCTCTTCGTCGCCTGCTGGCCACTGGATTGCGACGCGCTGGCCGATCAAGCCAGGCGGACGGGCAGGCATCCGGTCGGCCACGGCCGCCGACCCGCCGTCGCAGCGAAGCGGGTCAAGGTGGAGCGCCACCGACGCGCGCCAGCGCTTCGACGGCGACGGCCTGGAGGCGCGCAGCGGAGACGGCCACCATCAAGCGGCAGGGAACGGGGAAACCACCCGCACGCGACAACAAACCCCAGCCCGCGCGGGCTCCCCCACCCGCGCGGACTCCCCACCCATGCGGAAAGCGGCGCACCCCAAGGGCTGGGCAACCAAACCCCCTTTGTCACCAGGCTCAGAGCACCACTGGCCCGGTCACCACCAGTAGACGGGATAGCTGCGGCCGGAGGCACGGTTGCCGGCCAGGCCGACCAGCACCAGCACCACTGCCGCGACGGCGAGCAGCCCGAGGAAGGGCCAGAACGGGGGTGCCTCCAGGGCGACGATGAGGGCGGTGGCCGCGGCCGGTGAGTGCGGCACCCGGGCCAGGGCCATCACACCCAGGGCCAGTCCGCCGGCGACGGCGGCGGCCCAGGGGCCGGGCGCGGCGACGAGCAGCACGGCGAAGCCGGTGAGCGCGGACAGCAGCTGGCCGCCCACCACGCTGCGGGGTTGGGCCAGGGGCAGGTGCGGGGCGCCCGCGACCAGCGCCATACTCGCGGCGAGCGGCGGGATGAGCAGCGGTACGTCGAGCGCCACCATCCCGGCGGCCAGCACGAGGAGGGCGGCCACGCTGGTCGCCGTGGCGATACCGACCACGCGCGGGGCAGCGGGGGCCGGGGCGCGCCCGGCGAGGAGAGAGCGGATCCGGGACGTGGGAGTGGGCGGCGCGTTGGGCGTCTCCGTGGTCATGTTCCTCATCGGGTCGAGTCGGACGCTCGTGGCTTACTAACGCATTGATAAGAGCACAAGCGTTATCTGTCACTCTAAGCGAGTGTCGCAGGCGACCTAACGAGTCACAAGATTCGGTACCGTTAGGTGATGAGCGTCTCAGGGAACGTGCAGGACATGCCGGTGGTGGACGAACACCCTGCACTGGACCTGGTGAATACCGTGTTCATCCGGGGCGGGCTCCGCGGCCAGCTGGTCGATGCCCTCTCCACCCCCGCGGACCTGGCCGACTGGATCGCCGCGCACGCCAAGACCCTGGGCCCTCTCGGCACCGATACGGTCGCCGACGACGGCGCGGGCCGGGCCGCCCGCACCGCCTTCGTGGAGCTGCGCGAACCGCTGCGCCGCCTGGTCTCCGCCGCCGCCTCGGGGGTGCCCGCCGCGCCCGGGGACGTGGCCGCGGTCAACGCCGCCGCCCGAGCCCACCGCGACACGACCGAGCTCCCGCCGACCGGGTACGGCTCCGCTCGCCTGGGCACCGACGCCCCCGACACCCCGGCCGCGGTCCTGGCCAGGGTGGCTCGCGCGGCCGTAGACCTGCTCACCGGGCCGGACCTGGAACTGTTGCGCGCCTGCCAGGCGCCCGGCTGCGTGCTCTTCTACCTGCGCACCCACCCCCGGCGGGAGTGGTGCTCCAAGGGCTGCGGGACCCGGGTGCGCGTGGCCCGGCACAGCCGACGGCACGGCGAACACGCCTGATCTCCCGGGCGAGGGGCGCGGCATTCCCGTGCAGGGAACCCGAAACCGGGCCACCCCGGGTGGCCCAGGTCTCATCGGACCTGCCAGGATGCCGTGAACACTGGTAGGAAGCCTGAGGAGTGACATGGATCTGGGAATCGCTGGCAAGGTCGCGCTCGTGACCGCCGCCAGTTCCGGGCTGGGCAGGGCGATGGCGGTCGCCCTGGCCGCGGAGGGCGTTCGCGTGGCGGTGACCGGCCGCAACGAGGAACGCCTCGACGCGACCGTCGCGGCCTGCCGCGAGCACGGCGTGGACGCCATCGGTATCGCCTGGGACCTGGCCGACCACGGCCGTGCGGGCGAGGTCGTGGCGCGGGTCGCCGACGAGCTCGGCCCGGTGGACATCCTGGTCAACAACACCGGCGGCCCGCCGCCCACCCCTGCACTGGGTCAGGAGCCGGGGCTGTGGGAGGACATGTACGCGTCGATGGTGCTGCCGGTGATCCAGCTGACCGACGCGGTGGTCGGCGGGATGCGCGAGCGCGGCTGGGGCCGGATCGTGACGAGCACCTCGGCGGGGCCGATCGCGCCCATCCCCAACCTGGGTGTGTCGAACACGCTGCGCGCGTCGCTGCACTCCTGGTCCAAGACGATCGCGGCCGAGATCGCGGCCGACGGCGTGACGTCCAACGTGATCGTGCCGGGCCGGATCGCGACGCCGCGGGTGGACTCGCTGGACCGGGCCCGCGCCGAGCGGGAGGGCCTGCCGTTGGAGGAGGTCCAGAAGCTGGGCCGCGGTTCCATCCCGGCCGGCCGTTACGGCGACCCGGACGAGTACGGTGCGGTGGCCGCGTTCCTGGCCAGCCAGCAGGCCGCCTACGTCACGGGGTCGACCGTCAGGGTCGACGGCGGTCAGATCCCGTCGGTCTGACTCCGGCACTCTGATCCCGCCCCCGGGCGGTACCGCCGCACAGCCGGTACCGCCCGGGATGCGGGGCCTACCGGATCTCCCGCCCGGCGCCGTCCAGGTCCAGCACCATCCGGTAGTTGGTCATCTCCACGCCCTTGACGACCGGGTGCCGCTCCTCGACCACCGCGAAACCGTGCCGGGCGAAGAACGGCTTCGCGGTGATGCTGGCGTGTGTGCTGAGTTCGCTGTTGCCCCGGGACAGGGCCCGCTCGCGCACCTGGTCGAGCAGGGCCGTGGCCACGCCGCGCCGACCGGCCCGCGGACTCACGAACACCATGTCGACGTAACCGGTCTCGGACACGTCGGCGAAGCCGGCGACGGTGCCGTCGATCTCGGCCACGAACGTCTCCAGCTTCTGCCGGGCCGAGTTCCACCGGTCGAGGTCGGGCCTTTCCGGTCCGGCCCAGGCCGCGATCTGCTCCGGTGAGTAGTCCGCGCTGGCGGTCTCGGTGACGGCGCCGACGAACACGTCCAGGGTGGCGGCCGCGTCCCGCTGCTCGTAACGGCGGATCAGCACTGGGGGCTCCTTGCTTCTAGGGGCTCGGGACGTCCCGTTTCGGGGGCAGCGGGAAGAACCCGCTGGTCCTGGCCGCGTACTCCTGCCATCCGGGCCGCCGCGACATGTGTTCGTCCAGCAGGCGCTGGCCGGATCCCTTGGTGAGCAGGTAGGTCATCACCAGGGGTGCGGGCAGGGTGAGCAGCACCCACCAGGAGCCTGCCGCCACCAGGAACAGGCCCCACCATACGCAGGCGTCGCCGAAGTAGTTCGGGTGCCGGGTCCACGACCACAGGCCCCGGTCCATGATCCTTCCCTTGTTGGCGGGGTCGGCCTTGAACCGGGCGAGCTGGGCGTCGCCGACGGTCTCGAAGGCGAAGCCGACCAGCCACAGCAGGACGCCGAGGAAGGCCACCCAGCCGAGGGCGCCGCCGGTGTAGGCGGCGACCTGGACGGGCATCGAGATCAGCCAGACCAGAGCCCCTTGGAGCAGGTAGACCTTGCGCAGGGCGTTCAGCTGGGGGTTGCCGGGCGCGTCGGCGAGGAACTTCTCGTAGCGGGGGTCCTCGCCCTTGCCGCGGCTGCGCAGGCCGATGTGCACGGCCAGGCGCAGGCCCCACACGGCGATCAGGGCGCAGAGCAGCCAGTTCCGCCAGGGGTCGCCGTAGCCGGTGGCCGTGGCGGTGGCCGCGGTGGTCGCGGCGGCGACGACGAAGCCGAGGCCCCAGGCGACGTCCACGACGCTGTGGCGGCCCAGGCGCACCCCGAGGGCGAAGGTGACGAGCATGAGCGCCAGCACGGTGGCGGCGGTGAATCCGAGGTTGAGCAGGAAGGCGGCGGTGACGGTCATCGGGCACCCTCCGAGCTCCGGGCCGTGTCCACGGTGTGCCCGGTCGTCTCCCAGGGGCGCGGCGCCGCCTCTACGGGCCGCCGGGCGATGATCTGGTCCACGCCCATGCGGCCCTCTTCGAAGGCGAGTGCTCCCCCGGCCAGGTAGAGGCGCCACACCCGGGCCGACTGCGGGCCCGCGATCCGCACCATCTCGTCGAAGCGGCGCTCCAGCACGTCCGACCACGACCGGGCGGTGCGCACGTAGTGCTCGCGCAGGGCCTGCACGCCGCGCACCTCCAGTCCGGCGTCCTCCAGCAGGCCGACGGTCTCGCCGAGCGGGCGCATGTGCATGTCCGGGGCGACGTAGCGCTCGATGAACGGGCCGCCGCCGGGGTGGGCGCCGCGCCGGGACATCTGCTGGACCAGCACGGACCCGCCGGGCCGCAGAAGGTCGTGGAGTTGGCGGGCGAAGGGGGCGTAGGCGTCGCGGCCCACGTGCTCGCCCATCTCGACGGTGGCCGCGGCGTCGAAGGGGCCCGGCCCGAAGGTGTCGGGTGCGACGTCGCGGTAGTGCAGCAGGCGCACGTCAACGAGGTGTTCGAGGCCCTCCTTTTCGGCGCGCTCGCGCACGTGGTCGCGTTGGCGCTCGGAGAGGGTGACGGCGGCGACCCGGGCGCCGTACCGTCCGGCGGCGTGCAGGGTGAGCGAACCCCAACCGCAGCCGACGTCGAGCAGCCGGTCGCCCTCGGTGAGGCGGAGCTTGTCGCAGATGAGGTCGAGTTTGGCGCGCTGGGCGTCGGCCAGGCTCTGTCCGGGGTCGCCGGCGTCCCAGTAGGCGCAGGAGTAGGCCATGGTCTCGTCGAGGAGGAGCTCGTAGAGGTCGTTGCCCGCGTCGTAGTGGTGGGAGATCGCGGCGGCGTCGCGTTCCTTGGAGTGGCGGCGTCCGCCCATGCGGGCTTCGGTCACGGGCGGGGGCAGCGGCGGTCCGGCCACGCCCAGGACCAGGGCCGTGTGGGCGATCCCGGCCAGGGTCCGGGGACCGGGGGCCGATGTGCCGTACGCGTTGACGGAGGCCCACACGTACCGCAGGGCGTCGGTGAGGTCGCCCTCCACGTCGATGCCGCCGGTGACGTAGGCGCGGGACAGGCCCAGTTCACCGGGGCTGGCGAGCACATGGCGGAGGGCGTCGCGGTCGCGGACCGTCACGCGCGGGGCGTCCTCCGGGCCGGTCTCGCTGCCGTCCCAGGCGCGCAGCCGCACGGGCAGCACCCCGTTGAGGAAGGCCGCGACCAGGGGGCCGATGAAGTGGGCGGCACCGCGGGGGCGGAAGGTCTGGACGGTCATGCGGCACGCTCCATGGTGATCTGCTCGACGTCGATGATTCCGGACCGGAAACCGGCCTCGCAGTAGGCCAGGTAGAAGGTCCACATGCGGCGGAAGGTGTCGTCGAAGCCCAGCGCCCTCACCTTCTCGGCGGCGCCGGTGAAGCTGTCCCGCCACAGGCGCAGGGTGTCGGCGTAGTCCTGGCCGAAGGCGAGGCGGTCGGTGATCCGCAGTCCGGTGCGTGCGGAGAGCTGTTCGCGGACGGCGGTGACCGAGGGGATGAGCCCGCCGGGGAACACGTACTTGTGCATCCAGGTGTAAGCGGTGCGGGAGGCCCGCATCATCTGGTGCTCCATGGTGATGCTCTGCAGGGCGACCTTCCCGCCGGGGCGGACGAGTCTGTCCAGGGCCGCGAAGTAGGCGGGCCAGTAGCGTTCGCCGACCGCCTCGATCATCTCGCAGCTGACCACGGCGTCGTAGGAGCCGGTGGCGTCCCGGTAGTCGCACAGTTCGACGTCGACGAGGTCCGTGAGCCCTTCGGCGGCCACGCGTTCACGGGCGAGGTCGCGCTGCTCGGTGGAGAGGGTGATGGAGGTGACGCGGGCGCCGCGCCGGGCCGCGCGGACGGCCAGCTCGCCCCAGCCCGTTCCGATCTCCAGCAGGGTGGTGCCTTCGGCCACGTGCGCCGAGTCCAGGAGGCGGTCGATCTTGCGCTCCTGGGCGCGGACGAGGCTTTCCTGGTCGCGCGGGTCGTCGTCGGCGAACAGCGCCGACGAGTAGGTCATGGTGCGGTCCAGGAAGAGCGAGAAGAGGTCGTTGGACAGGTCGTAGTGGTGGCTGATGTGGCGCCGGGACCCGGACCGGGTGTTGCGGTCCGAGGCCGGGCGTCGCGGCAGGGTGATGTGCCGGAAGGGTTGGAGGGGCTTCGGGATGAGTTCCTCGTAGTGTTCGGCGAACCGGGTGAGTGTGGCGACCGGGTCGGGTGCGTCCCACTCCCCCGCCATGTAGGACTCGCCGAACCCGATGAGGCCGTCGTGGGCCAGGCGGGCGTGGAAGGCGTCGGGGTCGCGCAGCCACAGGACCGGGGCGTCTGCCTCGGTGAGCTCCGCCGGAGGCGCCTCGGGCCCGGTGTGCACGCGGATACCGACCGCGGGGATGGCGCGGGCGGCGAGCAGGCGCGCCACGGCGGTGCGCAGTCTCCCGGACGGGACGCGGGCCACGTCGGGCCAGCGCTGCGGGTCGACGGCGGCGGGCGGGATCGGGGCGGTGGTGGTCATGGTCGTGTTCCTCGTGGTTCGTGGTGGCCGGGGCGGTCCTGCACGGGGAGTCCGCGCAGGTAGAGCCAGACTCCGTGGGCTCGGATGCGGACAGCGTTGACGAGCGGTGCCAGCGGCTGCCGCAGGGACAGGCGCAGTAACTGCCCTGCGGTGGCGGGTCGGCGCAGGCCGCGCACGGACGCGGTGAAGGGCGGCCGCCCCTCCCGGTGGAGCGCGACGGTGAGTGCGAGCCGTGTGCCGGGTTCGGGCAAGCTGAGCCGGTAGTCGCCGTCGACCCGGTTGAACGGGGATACGTACAGGGCCTTCTCGACACCGGCCCGGCCGCGACCGTCGGGGTGCAGCAGGTAGCGGTGGCGGCCCCCGTAGGTGTTGTGCACCTCGGCGACCACTACGCGCGGGGACCCGTCGGGGTCGTGGCACCAGTAGACGGTGAGCGGGTTGAACACGTAGCCGAACACGCGCGCGTGCGCGAGCATCAGGACGCGGCCGCCGCGCAGGTCGATGCCCCGGTCGCGCAGGAAGGCGTCCAGGTCGGCGCGGAGCGTGGGCGCGGTACCGGTGCCGTGGTCGGCGGGATGGAACCCGGCCAAGGCTCCGAGCGGCCAAGGGAACCGGGGCGGCCGGTCCAGGTCGATCAGCCAGTAGTGGGTGCGGTGCGCGAAGGCGTGCCGGACGGGTTCGGCGCGCGCGTGGTGCACGGTCGCCTCGTACAGGGCGGGAGCCGTGGTGGTGTCCGCGCGCTCCGCTTGCCCCGTCGTGGTTTCCGCGCGCTCCTCCTCCCCAGTGGTCCGGGCCTTTCGGTGGTCCTGGGTCACCACTGCCTCCCGAGTGCAGCCGCGGCCTCGACCCCGGCGCGGCAGCCGTCCTCGTGGAAGCCCCAGCCGTGGTGGGCGCCGGCGAAGGCGAGGGTGGGGCCGTCGAGTGCGCGCAGGCGCTTCTGTGCGGCGACCGACTCCGGGGTGAAGACGGGGTGGGCGTAGTCCATGGCGGCCACCACCCGGTCCGGGTCCACGCTGTCGGCCGCGTTGAGCGTCACAACGAAGTCCCTACCCGCTGGGAGGCCTTGGAGACGGTTCATGTGGTAACTGACCCGCACGGGGTCGCCGTCGGGCTCACAGGAGGTGAGCCGGTGGTTCCACGAGGCCCAGGTGTCGCGGTCTTCGGGCAGCACCGAGGTGTCGGTGTGCAGCAAGGTGCGGTTGCGCGAGTAGGTGAAGGCGCCGAGGACGTCGAGTTCGTCGAGGGTGGGCACGTCGAGGAGGGCGAGGGCCTGGTCGGCGTGGGTGGCGACCACGGCGCCGTCGAAGTCCAGCTGCTCGGTGTCGGTGCGCAGCAGGACGCCGTTCTCGGTGCGTACGAGGCCGCGCACGGGAGTGCCCAGGCGCACGGAGTGCAGGTTCTTGGCCACGCGCTCGACGTAGGTGTGCGAGCCGCCCTCGACCGTGCGCCAGCTCGGTGAGCCCCAGATCCCGAGCATGCCGTGGTGCGCGAGGAAGGCGAACAGGTGGCGGGCTGGATAGTCCAGGGCGGTGCCGGGCGGGCAGGACCAAACCGCTGAGACCAGCGGCAGCAGGAAGTGCGCGGTGAAGTACCGGGAGAAGCCGTGCCGCTCGACGAAGGCCCCGAGGGTGGGGCCGACCGCGGTCTGCTTGGTGTCCGAGGTCCCCTTGGTGTCCGGGGCGCTCCGCGCGTCCGCCGTGTCCTTGGCTTCCACAGCCTCGGCGGTGCGCAGTAGGCGGCGGGCTGCCCGGTGGAAACGGGGGATGTCGACGAGCATCCGCAGGTAGGCGGCGCTGCGCCGGGAGCGGTGGGGCCACAGGGCTCGGAGGCCGCGCGCGCCCGCGTACTCCAGCCCGCACCCCTCGCAGTGCACCGAGAGACTCATCTCGGTGGGGCCGGTGGTCACGCCTAGCTCGTCGAAGAGCCGTAGGAGGTACGGGTAGGTGCGCCGGTTGTGGACGATGAAACCGCTGTCCACGCCGACTTCGCCGCCGTCGCCCCCGCTGAGGGAGTGGGTGTGTGCGTGCCCGCCCAGGCGGTCGTCGGCCTCGAACAGGGTGACGTCGTCGTGGCGGTGCAGGACGTGTGCGGCGGTCAGTCCGGAGACGCCGCTGCCGATGACCGCGATCTGCCGACGCCCGGGGATGTGAGTGTTCATTCGCCCTCTCGCGAAACCGGTGTGCAGGTGACACGGGTTATTCGGAGCGGAGAGGGCGGCGGATTGGTGGTAATTGGCGAAAAAAACTTCACGGAATCCGAGTGTCTACGGGAGGCGCTCCGACGCCGGGGCCGCGCCCAAGACCATTGTCTTAGGGCTTGGGCGTGGAGGGTGCCACGGGGGGTGCCTCGGAGGGTGCCACGGGGGGGTGCCTCGGTGGTGCCACGGGGGATGCCCGTGGGGTCCACAGGGGTTTGCCCGTGGGGGTTTGGGGTTCGCTGGGTTTTGGGCCTGTGGTCTGGTGCGGGTGGTTCTCCCCCTTTTCCTGCCGCCCGATGGTGGCCGTCTCCGCTGCGCGCCTCAAGGTCGTCGCCGTCGAAGCGCTGGCGCGCTATCGCAGGCGCTCCACCTTGACCCGCTTCGCTACGACGGCGGGTTGGCGGCTATCAGGAACGGGGGAGGTGTGGGCAGGGGCCCAAACGGCCCCGAGGGGCCTGAAAGGCCCAACGGCACGGCCTGGCGGCCGTCAGTTGCCACTTCGCCGGAGCGTTGACGCCTGGTGGTGTCGCGGCCGGTCAATCTCTGCTGCGAACCCCGAACGGCACGGCCTTCGGCCGGAGGGCCACTCCGCCGGAGCGTAACGGGTCGGGTGTCGCGGCCGGTCATGGTGGGCGGCGTCCTCGGGGGGACGTCCGGGTGCCTGGGCATGGGCGTGTGCGGGTAGGGGCCCGGCGGTGACGGGGTGTTTGGTGGGGTTGGGGGGGGTTGGGGGGTTGGGGGTGGCCGGTTACGGGTTCGGGTGTGGGGCTGGGTCCCCATCCCCACCCGAGTCCGCATTCCCGCCCCGGCCCTGAGTGCGGCCTCGGTTGCGGCCGGACCACATCCGGCGGTCCTTGCGCACTGACCACCGGTGCTTGATCTGGTTATGGGTCGCGCACAGCGGCTGGATGTTGGCGGCGCTGGTGGTGCCGCCCTGCCAGAACTCCACGATGTGGTCGGCCTGGGTCCAGGGCAGGGGTACGTCGCACCCGTGCTGCCAGGCGCAGCTGGTGTGGCCGTGGAAGGCGGCCGCCCGGATGCGGGGCGGGGCCAGCCGGCAGGAGCGGCCCACGTCCAGGACCTGGCCGTTCTTCTGCTCCACCACCAGGCGGCGGATCCAGCTCTCACCCAGCAGCTCGCGCACCACGGAGATGGGCACGACCTGCCCGGTGTCGGTGGTGGCCGGGCCGGCGTCTTCGGCTTCCTCGTTGCCGGCCAGGCTGGTGGCGGGCACGGTGATGTTGATCAACGCCGTGGCCGTGGTGGGGGTGTCGCACCCCTGGTGGGACTGGGCGAAGCCCAACGCGGCCATGAGGGCGTCGTAGGTGCGCTCGTACTTGGACAGCCCGTCCTCGGGGTGGAAGGGCACCTGGTAGTTGTCCAACGCCACCTGGACCTTCAGGGCGTCAGCGGGCGAGCCCCAGACCTGGAACAGGAAGGTTTTGTCGAAGGTGGTGACGAGCTGGGCGCCCCGGGCGGCGTGGGCGGCCGCGTGGTCTTTTTCCACCTTGTTCGGGTTGAGCCGCATCGCCAGGGCGTGGGCGAAGCGGGTGATCTGGCCCACCGACATGTTCGGGCGCGACTCCTTGAACCCCAGGATCCCGAACTCCATTTTCGCCCGGAACAGCTCCGGGTCGGGGTGGTCACCCTTCTCCCTTTTCTCCACACCCGCGTCGGCGCCCTTGATGACGGCGGCGGCCTCGCCCACCGACAGCATTCCTTGCGCCAGTGCTTCCCGTGTGGGGGTCATTTCCTGACGGAATTCGGCGCGCCCGATCAGGGCCAGGTCATTAGCTTGCGCGGCGGGGATGCCGAAGGCGTGGCGCAGCCACGCTTCCAGGTTCTTCTGCCCGCCCTGCTCCAGCAGCTGCCCGGTGGCCTCCAGCTGGGCCAGGCGGGCGGCCATACTGACTTTGATCTGATCGAGCTGTTCCCACACCCGGGTGACCTGGTCCAATACCTCACCCGCCGCCCCGAGCGGCACGTCCCGGCCGAAGAAGCCGGCGCTCTCTTCCCGGGCAGCGTCCACCGCAACATCCACCGGGGTGAACCCGGTGGGGGTGGGTACTGCAGGAGAGATCGTCATTCTTCTATTGTAAGCGAAAAGACCAAAGAAAGGAAGCGTTGCCTTCGGCAACTTAGGAAATTCTTCCCCTCGAGAGGCTGGCCGGCACCCTTTTCGGGTGCCCTTTTTCGGCCATCCCCCAGGGCCTTTATGTCCGCGCCTGTCCTGGTGTTTATATCCACCTGGAATTCCAGGTCGCTGATAGGGGATGACCTTGCCCCTGTCTCCACTCTCGACGGCCGAGGGTGGAGACAGGGGCAAGATCATCGGGGAAAAGGCCGCCGAGAGGTGTTCGCCGCACACCATGACCGGCCGCGACACCGCCAGCCGTCACAGCGCCGGCGGAGTGGCAGGTATCGGCCCCCAATACCGTTGTTTTAGGTTGTTGGTGCTGGTGGGATGAGTCGCCAGATATGGACCCGGTGCCGAACTCTGTATGAGGCGGGTGTGCCGCGCTTGCGGGTGGGGAACCGGAAAGAGCGCCGGGTCACTTCCCGGGGTGCGAACCGGCAGCGCCGTGGGGGCAACAGATCATCCATCAGCTCGCCGAACGCCCATACGTCCAGGGCCACCAGATGCTCAGGGGGAAAAACGCCCACCGGTCTG